>JAHHRF010000095.1 GCA_020025955.1 Sutterella sp. | reverse complement strand
AGAGTCTTGACGATCCCCACTTCGTTGGGATTGGGGAAATTGGGCTCGACTTTGTAGCGATTAAAGACGAAGCCAAGCAGGAATTCTTCTTTGCGAAGCAGTTGGAACTCGCTCAGTCGCTTTCCCTACCCGTATCGGTTCATAGCCGTCAGTGTGAGTCACGTCTCTTAAAGTACTTACGCGCGCACCCGGTCACCGGCGTCGTGCACGCCTTTAATGGGTCAGAAGACTTTCGTGAGCGGTTATTAAAACTGGGCTTGAAACTCGGGTTTGGTGGCGCTCTCACTTATGAGGGGAGTCGTCGCATTCGGGCACATATTGCAGCGTTGGGACCCGAAGACTGGGTACTTGAAACCGATGCTCCGGATATGCCGAACGCCGAGCGCCGTCGTGCAGGGGACTTACGTACGGAACCCAGCGACTTAGCGGAAACCGCACTCTTGGTGGCAGAACTTCGCCGACAGAGCTTCTTAAAGGTCGCGGAACAGTCGCAACACAATGCCTTGGCTGCCTTTCCTCGACTCAAAGCCCGTTTGACAACGTAAGGTCAAGAATAAGCAAAGGGGGGCCACCGAAATGGACCCCCTTTGGTTTTTAGTGAAGGCTAAAGCCCTTCTTATTGGGCGTTCAAGAGCGTAACCCCAGCCTTAATGTCGTCGGTGAAGATTCGATCCGACTTCACATAGGGGACCACCTTACGGTAGGCCTCATAAAGGGCGCCCGTCTGGGTGGCTAACTGGAGGTTCTTGTCTTTGAGCTGACGACGAAGGTCAACCGCCTGCGTGGCGTGTAAGAGCTCTAACGAATAGATCTGGAAGAGGTTCTTATCCACCGCTTCTAAGCGCTTCGAGGCTTGAAGGAGGTTGGTGGCCGTGTCTTCAATTTCGCCTGCCATCGGCATCCCGTAGAGGCTCACCGGTTGCGCCAAGGCCATGTTGTCGATGTGCAGCCCCATGAAGGCTTTTTGCACGGCGCCAAAGGCATGACCCTTGTTGCTCGGATCACTCAGGAATCGCGTGAGCCCCGTGAACTGGTCGTAGGACAAGTGCATGGAGCGCTGAACCGAGTAGTGCGAGAGGTGCGCCATCGCGAGCGTGGCACGTTGCACCGCTAAGGCTACCGGCAAGGGGTTGAAGTTCCCCGAGGGAATGATGGCCCCTTTAACGCCATTGCCTTCAATGAAGTACTGATCCACCTGAGAGGATTCCTGGCGATAGGCTTCATCAGCATTGAGAATCGTCGCGGGATTGTCGTCAGAACTATTGATCTGCGTGAGAATCACCTGATCCAAGTCCGTTAACGCCTTCTTCGCTTCCGACAAGCCATAGACCGTCACGCGGTAAGAGAGCGGATCCTGAAGGTGACGCGTCGGGTTGGCGCTCCACAAGTAGGATCCCTTTAAAGCGTCACGCATGGACTTTGCGGTCTCTTCCAACCCCGAGAAGGGGTGGGCGGACACAGTCTGCGGGAGGATCGGGGCGACGTTACCGTTTAAGCCTTCGAGCGAAAGACCATAAACCACTGGCGTCACTTTTACCAATTGCTGGGCTTTGACGGCCGCATCAATCGTGTAGGCCATCGCGACCGAGTTATTGGAAAGAATGGCGAGCGCGTCTTTACCTTCCGGGATCAAGGGGGCGATGCCAGCGGCTTTGAGTGCTTGCTTCCCCGACATTTCCTGACCCTTAAAGGTGGCCTTCCATTCCCCAATCATCACGGCGCCGACATGGGGAGCGAGCAAGATGTCTGCTTCGCCCACCGAGCCCTCTGACGGAATCAAGGGCGTGACCTGCTTATTTAAGAGATCACGATAGAGTTCCGCTACACGCACCTGAGCGCCAGACTTCCCCGTCAAGAGGGTATTCAAGCGAATCACCATGGAGAGACGCGCGAGGTTTTCGGGCATCATCTCACCCACCCCAGCGGAGTGCGCACGAAGGGCGTTGTAATTGAAGTCACGCGAAGCCTTAAGGACCGCGTCACTCAATTTCCCATCCGCGGTGAAGAGCTTCTGGTCTTTATTTAAGCCCACGCCAACGGTTAAGCCATAGACGGCTTTCCCAGAGGCAGCCGACGCCATCACCAACTTGTGGCTATCGTCTAAGCGACGAAGAGCGTCAGGGGCGATTGCTACATCGGCTTTTCCGTTCGCGATTTCGAGAGCTTGTTCGATGGTGAGGTGACTACCATCGAGCGTAATGGTCGTAGCATTGGAGACGAGAGACATACCCAGCGCAGCACTGAAGAGGCTGACTTTAAAGAGTTTCGACGACATTATTGTCTCCTAAATTACTTCAAGGGTTTGAACTTAAAGTCGTGGCAACTGTTACACATCACCTTGCTCGGGGTGTGTTCCGCATGGCAAGACGTACACGCGGCGTTGGGGCCGTAGTGGTGCGACATATGCGGATTGGGATCATGCGGATCCTTCGGGGCCGTCTTCTTGGCTAAGGCTTCTACTGAGCCATGGCAGTCCATGCAGGTTTTGCTCGCCGGGAGCACCATGGCGTTACCAGCCACGGCGTTGGCGGTCGTGTGGCAGCTTTCGCACGGCAAACCCTTGTGCTTTAAGGTGGGGTTGGCCTGAGCAAAGGACATCAAAGCCAGTAAGGAAAGGGTCACTAACCCTTGGGATACGATCTTCTTGGACATAGGTTTATTCCTTCCGGTGTGGGGTTAGAGCGAGACAGGACGTTCTTTGGAGGCGGATTCAGCCGCAATGCGACCAAATACCAAGCCATCTGCAATGGCGCAACCGCCTAAGCGGGACGCACCATGTGCACCACCCGTGACTTCACCGGCGGCATAGAGACCCGGAATAACCTTGCCTTCGACGTTGACGACTTCTGCATTGGGCGTGATCCCAACGCCACCCATGGAGTAGTGAGCTTTGGGCCAGACGTGGACGGCATAGAAGGGGGGCTTATCCAACGGAATGGCCAACGCTAAGGGACGACCGAACTGTTCGTCTTTACCTTGGCTCACATACTGATTCCAAGCCTTGACCTGCGCTTCAAGTTTGTCGACAGGCATGTGGAAGTGTTCGGCGAGCGCCTTGACGGTGTCAAACTTCCAGATGACGCCATACTTGAGCCCGTTATGTAAGGTCTGAGCCTTCGCAACGCCCTTGCTATCCGTGAAGCAAACGGGGTAAACGGGTTTGCCGTTTTCGTCCACGTTGCTCATGATGGCTTCGGTACGTGCCTTACGGTCAGCCAACTCATTGCAGAAGCGTTCGCCCGTACGGGTATCGATCATGATCCCCTTGGGGAAGCCAGCGATGGTATTGAATTGCGACACCAAACCAAAGCCACGTTCATCGGGGCTAGCCCAGGGACCCAAC
>JAHHRF010000094.1 GCA_020025955.1 Sutterella sp. | reverse complement strand
TGGCCGTGGGCAAGAGGTGCACGTGCGTCGTATCCACGTCAGGCATTGCAGGCGTGGGCGGCACAACAGCACCGCCACCGCCCGTACCCGGCGTAGGCGTCGGCGTACCACCGCCACCAGTACTTGGGGTAGAACCACCACCGCCCGTGCTGGGCGTGGAACCGCCACCCGTACTCGGCGTAGAGCCACCGCCCGTGCTGGGCGTGGAACCACCACCCGTGGCTGGGTTAGAACCATCGCCACCGCCAGTGCCTTCCGTACCCGGAGTCACTTCCAGTTCGGTGTTGCCGCCACCTTCCGTACCCGTCTCAGGGCCAACAGGCGGCGTTTCACCACCGTCCGTCGTCCCAGCACCAGGATCTACTGGCGTAGGCGTCCCGCTACCTTCCGTACCCGTTTCAGGGCCAACAGGCGTGGGCGTTTCGCCGCCGCCCGTCGTCTCGGCACCAGGATCTACCGGCGTCGGCGTCACACTACCTTCCGTGCCCGTCTCAGGACCAACAGGCGGCGTTTCACCACCTTCCGTCTTCCCTGCATCGGGATTCACCGGCGGCACCGTTTCCCCGCCCGTTTCAGGTTCGGGTTCAGGCTTGGGTGGCTCTACCTTCGTGGCTTTAAGAACCCAATGCTCTAAAGCACTTCCGTCCGTGTAGAGTTTGGCGACTTCTTCGCGAGAAAAGTGACTCGTGCCGTGCTTATGATCAAAGTGATACAGGTCATCATTTTCAGAGTCATCTACGCGTTCAAAGCTGTAAATCCACTCAACACCACCCCGCACCTCTCGTTTTAGAAAGTCTTTGAATTTAATTTCATTCCCGCCCTTCTTCACGGTCACGACACGAAGTGGCTTTGCGCCCTGAAGGTATCGCTGAGTATCTTTTAAATCCTCTAAATTTGCTGCCTCAAGCGTGATATCCGCGTTATTCGTTCCTAAAAACAATTGGTAGGAGCGGTCTCGACGTTCAGGATCTAACTCAATGGACATATTAAATTTGCCATTGATCTCATCAATATAGTTGTCGTAATCGAGTTTGACATACACGTCATTCTTGGCCGTTACACGGTCAATTGACGACAATTTCGTACGCCAGTACGCATTATCCAATGTCAACTCAATATGACCCGCTTTCCAATCGAGATTTTTTTGCCAACCTCTTCTTCCGTTACGTCCGTTATAAAAAGTGCTCCAAATGGTCGGTTTATTTTGAGCTGAACCCTGAATTTTCACGTTCGCGGTCCCATTCTCTGCTGTGATAACAGAAGAGCCAAAGAAAGCCGTGAAATTAGGCTCATCGCTCACACTCGTAAAATTAAACGCACCCGATCCAGGAGTACCTTGTACTGGTCGTGCGACATACACCTCTTTGCCAAACCAGCGATTGGGACCTTCATCAGTAATCGATACAGTGGAATTTCTAATCTCAATGCTCCCGGCGATCTCAGTCTTCGCCCCTTTGAAAACCATCGACGTGCCAGTGGTGGAAATCGCCGTCCCAAGGGCGTGAAAGTCCTCAAATCCCCGACCTTCAGAGTATCGAGCACTCGCCACAACCGTGTTGCGAGTCGTGTTCTCATTGCCAATCACAAACTGCTTGGAACTGCCTTCACTCTCAGGTTGATATATAGAAATGCCATCCTCAATCGCGACAATCTCATTCTCACGTCCATGAAGCATCAGCGTGGCATCATTTTTCACAATGATCCCATGCCTATAAGAATGAACTTTAAAAGATGCCTCAGGGGGGATTTCGAAATGCGCGTGACCATTAAGCTCCACCCCAGTTGAACTCCTGTCACCTTCTAGAGAAATCGCTTTTTCATTCAAGACCACTCGCCCCGTCTTCTCAACCAAAAAGCCTCGGTCCTCAGTCTTCATATTGAACGAATTCCCCGTTACAGTAAAATCCGCATCTTTAACCTTAATCACGGAATTAACTGACATTTCATCGACATTGAACGTTGATGTCAGACGATCTTGCCCTTGGGCATTCGCTCCCAAAAACTCCATGGCAGAGGCTTCTCTGCGATGACCATAGCCTCCAGGGGACTTCTTCGCATTGACCGCCAAGGTTTTCGCCGTCACGGAGAATTTACTTCCCCCACGGACCTCTACGGCAGTGGACTTGCCAGATTGTTTTAATTTAGTCTCGTCTACCTCGACCGTCATCGCATCCGTCACAATCGAAACATTACTGTCCGTGACACTCAACGCTTTGACATCGCCCGTTACGGCATCTGTTTTAGCGCTAAACAACACGCTAGCATTCGAAATCGAGTCTGCTGTCTTCTTAATGGTTAAATTTGATCCCTCTTTGACCATAACGGCAGTCGCCCTCAACCCATCACTTTCGATAGAAAGGTCGTCGGAGGTAATCGTCGTCGTGCTTCCCCCCTTCATTAAGAGCCCCACCGCACCGTACTGAGGCGGTTGTCGCTTGGAATGTGAATTCACCTCAAAATCTTTTTGATCCCATTGGCCATGCTTGCGCACTACCCCAACATGCATCGCTTTAGCTTGGAACGTTTGCGTCCCCCCGAGCAATTTCAAGCCGACTGCGTAATGCTTAGAGCTTGCTTCCTCATCTAAATAGGGGTCCAACACCTGAACATTGATTAACTTGGTGATCCCTTGGTTTTCTGAGGTGCCCTGAATCGCGAGTGTCCCACCCGACATATCAAGACCGACAATTACGCCCTCTTGTTGCATGTCCACGCTCAAGGTATCGGCCACCATCAAAGACATGGGCTGCGCAACAAGAATGCCCTTCTTGCCAGTCGGCGTCACCGTCACCGAATCATAGGTTTCGGTCACTGGCGCAGTGGACGCATCAATAATAGGAAGATTGGTCGTTTGGGCGAAAAGGGCGCCCGAAAACACCGCCATCGACGCCACCACAAGGGGGCGTAAGGTCGGGGCACTAGGGAGCGATTTGAAACGGGATTCTAACTTTGTGGACATAACGAACTTCAACACACTGACAAATAAAGACTATCCCAAGCCGTCTAACCAACTTTTTGGAACACTGTTGTTTCAATTTTATGTCCAACTTATCGATAACCCCCCCCCCCATTTTGACACGGGGTTAACCCTTAGGTAAAAGGATAATTTCCTCGTTTTTCATTGTGTTAGGCGCTCCTCACAAAGGGGTAAATTTCCAAAGCCGTCTTCGTTTTGTTTCATTTACCCAAAACCTACCCCATTGCCCATAACGCAATCGCGAGTAGGAGAAGGCGCAATCAGTACATTGCTCAACACCTCAAAACGCCCCACGTTCACTTTTCAAACGCGTCGCCACGAAACACGAGAAGTCCTTCTCAACGACCGTCACCCCCTCTCCCCAGTACGAAAGACCCCACTTTCG
>JAHHRF010000093.1 GCA_020025955.1 Sutterella sp. | reverse complement strand
GCCCGCGCCCTTTTGGTGCTCTACAAAGACCGCTCTCAAACCTTGAGCCCGCACTTACTCTATGAGCTCTTTCACCATCGCCGTCCCCATGTGGGGCTACGCATGGAAAAAGCCTTGAAGCGTGCCTAGGGTGGGTCCGCCCCGAGGGTTATCCCCCGTCGGGAGGCGCAATTTGTTACACTAGTGCAATTCTTTACCCCTCGGAGACCCTCCCTTTATGGCTCGATCTGCCGCACGACGCTCTCGCTCTGAAACGGACGCCACCCTGTTAACGGGTCGTGTGACCGCAGGGCATGGCCGTCACTACTTTGTCGAACTCGACACCACGGGTGAACTCGTGGAAGCGCATCGTCGTGGCAAAAAGGCAGACGTCACGGTAGGGGATCGCGTCAAGGTCACGCCCCCGGTTTCTGGGGTGGCCGCCATTGAAGCGATTGAAGAGCGCGCGTCGCTCCTTTACCGCTCGGACGAGTGGCGCATTAAAACCTTAGCGGCAAACATCGATTTGGTCTGTGTGGTCTTTGCGTCGCGCCCCTCCTTTAACCAATGGTTTATTTGGAAAGCGCTCTTGGCGGCCCACCAGGCAGGGATCGATGCCTTGGTGATCCGTAACAAAAACGACCTCGTGGACAATAAAGAAGCCGCTGACGAAGCGGTTGCCCGATTGCGTGCCTTAGGGGTGGAGGTGTTAGACGTCTCCGCTCAGTCGCAGCCGGAAGCTACCCGTCAAGCGCTCATTGAACGTCTGCAGACCCGCCGCGCCCTCTTTGTGGGGCAGTCCGGTATGGGCAAGTCGACGTTACTCAATTTATTAGTTCCAGAAGCCCAAGCCCGAACCCGAGAATTCTCGGAAAAACTCGACCTTGGGAAACAAACCACCACCGCTGCCCGTTGGTACGAAGCGCGTTACGACGATTGGCAGGGCTCCGTGGTGGATACGCCCGGCTTTCAAGAATTTGGCCTCGCTCATTTGAGTCTCAACGACATCCTGCGCGCCATGCCCGACATTGCAGCGCACGTCCCTCAATGCCGATTCTTTAATTGCCGACATCTCGCCGAACCCAATTGTGGGGTGAAAAAAGCCCTCGAGATGGGTGAGATTGACCCCGAGCGTTACGCCTTTTATGTGCATTTGGCCGAAAACGCTGACACCCTCCCCCTCTGACCCATGAGTGAATCTGACCGTTCTATCCCCATCGCTGACGCACGTGGCGTGCGCAGCCTTCCGATTCCCCAGACGGGCCCCGTGCATCGTGAAGGGATTCATTGGATCGATACCCGTAAGCGCCCCTTGCGTGACTTACGTATTTCGGTAATCGACCAATGTAACTTCCGTTGCCGCTATTGCATGCCTAAGGAAATCTTCACCAAAGGGCATCGCTTTTTGCCGAGCACTGAGCTGTTGAGCTTCGATGAAATCGAACGCTTAGCGCGCTTGGCCGTCGCGAACGGCGTCGAGAAACTCCGTATCACGGGCGGGGAGCCCTTGTTACGTAAAGGGATTGAAGAGCTGATTGCACGCCTTCGTCAAATCACCCAGCCCGATGGCTCGCCCATTGACATTGCGATGACAACGAATGGGTCACTGCTTCGCAAAAAAGGGGAAGCCTTAAAGGCCGCAGGGCTTGATCGTTTAACGGTGTCGTTGGACGCCATTGACGAAGACATTTTCCAGAGCTTTAACGATGTGGGGTTCCCGGCCGCTCGCGTCTTAGACGGCATTCTCTTTGCGGAGAGCTTGGGCTTTAACGTGAAGGTCAACACCGTTGTGAAGCGTGGTGTGAACGAACACGAAATCCTTCGTATTTGTGAAACGTTTCGTGGCACCAACGTGATCCCGCGCTTCATCGAATACATGGACGTGGGGAGCGCCAACGGCTGGCGCATGACGGACGTGGTCCCGTCGGCCGAGCTCGTTGAGATGATTCGCCAGAAGTGGGCCATTAAGCCTATTGGCGCGAATTACCCCGGGGAAACGGCTTCTCGCTGGGTCTATGAAGACGGACAAGGGGAAATCGGTTGCATTTCCTCCGTGACCCAAGCCTTTTGCCATGAATGCTCGCGCGCTCGCTTAAGTATGGACGGCAAACTCTTCATGTGTCTCTTTGCCACAGAGGGCTACGACTTACGCACCATGCTTCGTGGGGGCGCCACGGACTACGAAATCGCCATGGCGTTAGGCCGCATTTGGGGGATTCGTGATGCCAACTATTCGGAATTGCGCAGTATGGGGATTGCTCCGGAGCGCGCCAAAGTCGAAATGAGTTACATCGGCGGGTAAGCGCGATTACCTAGTCGCCCATGAAAGTCCGCTCAATGAGCGGACTTTTCCGTTAAAGGCCTTATACTTATAGTTTCCGAAAAAATCGTCCCCCTCTTAAGCGGGGCGACGGGAAGTCCCGGGTTTGGCCCCCGTCCTTGTGACCGTGCTGCGTGCCCCCGTGAGTCACTTCCCTCCCTGTCGAACAAAAAAAGAACGCACCCTAATCGCCCATTATGTTTTCGAATCCCACCGCTATTACCTTTGTCGGCTACCTGGTCTTGATGGTCAGTGTCGGCTTCTTTGCCTTTTATTACACCCGCAACTACAGCGACTACATCTTAGGGGGTCGTAGTTTAGGGGGCTTTGTAACGGCATTGTCGGTCGGGGCCTCGGACATGAGTGGGTGGCTCTTGATGGGGTTGCCGGGCGCGGTGTTCGCCACCGGGGTGAGTTCCGCCTGGATTGCCGTGGGGCTCATTTTAGGGTCCTACATCAACTGGTGCGTAGTCGCTGGGCGCCTGCGTGTCTTCACAGAACGCACCCATAATGCGTTGACGTTACCCGACTACTTGTCGCATCGCTTTGAAGACAAAGCCAACCTCCTTCGCATTAGTGCGGCGGTGGTGATTCTGCTCTTTTTCACGATCTACTGCGCCTCGGGCGTGGTGGCTGGCGCCCGCCTCTTTGAAAACACCTTCGGGATGGACTACCAAACGGCCTTGGTGATTGGGACCTTCGCGACCATCATCTACGTCTTTGTCGGGGGCTTTTTAGCGGTGAGCTGGACCGATACCATTCAAGCGGCCTTAATGTGCATTGCCTTGATCGTTACCCCCATTGCCGTGATGGTGGACTTAGGGGGCTTGTCGGCTGCCACGGAACGTGTCGCCTCCATTGACCCCAAAATGATTGACATCCTGTCGGGTCAAACCGCCATTGGGATTGTGAGTTTGCTCGCCTGGGGCTTAGGCTACTTTGGGCAGCCCCATATTTTGGTGCGCTTCATGGCCGCCAAGAGTTTAAGCGTCATCCCCAACGCCCGTCGTGTGGGTACGCTCTGGATGCTCTTTTGCTTAGCAGGCGCCATTGGCGTGGGCTTCTTTGGGGC
>JAHHRF010000092.1 GCA_020025955.1 Sutterella sp. | reverse complement strand
CAGGCGTCTTTTCGACGACTTCTGCTTCAGGCGCCGTTTCTTCCGTCACGGCAGGCACTTCAACCTTTTCTTCGGTCGTCACTTCCGCTTCAGGAGCCGTCTCGACCACTTCCGTTTCAGGCTTAGCGACTTCTTCCGTCACGGCAGGCGTTTCAGCCTCAACCTTCTCTTCAGGCTCAACCTTTTCAGGCACCTTCGGGATGACAGAAGGCGGCACCGTGATGACTACGCCACCCGTGGAGGATTCATTAAGGTCAGGACCCGCAATGACGTCACCCGGCTTTTCCACCACGATCGTGGGATCAACCACAACGACCGAGTCTTCTAAGAGCTTGTTGCTGGTTAAGTACCAGTTGCTGGCTTCATCCCCTTCCCCACGAACGAGGTTGTAGTCATAAGCACCCGCGATAATACGACCGCTCTTAAATTCTGCGTCCGACTTGCCGTCGACGTGAATCAATTCAAGCTTTTCAATGGTTTCACCATCGAGCGCACCCAACTTTTCAATGATGACGCGGCTCTTACCCGAGGTATTGCCCTTCACGACGAGTTTGTCGGTCGAGGCTTCGCCCTTCTTGAGGCGGGTCGCAAAGATCAAGTTGGAGTTGTCATCGTGGTAGTCCCCTTCAATCGTGAGGGTGTTCGAACCACGGGTCTCGGACTTCTCAGAAGAGAGTTCCACGTTAGCGTGCGCCATGGAAAGGGAAGCGAGCACCATGTTTTTCGACACGGTCATGCTTTCCCCAAAGAGGGTCTTCGCCACGGGCTTAATCGTCACAGGACGAATGGTTTCAATGCTGGGCTTTTCAGCGGGCTTAGCGGGCACAATCACGGGAGCCGCCGTCGTGCTCTTTAAGTACCAGTTGTTGTTGTCGTCGCCCTTCACTAACTTGAAGTCATAGCCCTTATCGACGAGCTTAAACTCTGCGCTCGAGTCCCCATCGATGTGAATGAGCTCTAACCCATCACCCTTGGGTTCCCCCTGGAAGCGAAGGTCCACGTTCACGATACCCGTGGCCTTGCCCTTAACAACCAACTTATCGGCTTCAAGGTCACCCATGGTCTTAACGCGAAGGATCAACGTAGAGTCTTGACTCGTTAAGTCACCCTCCACCGTCAAGGTGTTGCGCGACTGTGCGCTCACCGGCGACATAACCACCTTGGCGCCCTTCATTAAGGTTAAGCTCTCTACCGTTTCGCTTGCGTTCCCTAACTTCCAGCCCTTATTCGTAACGACCTTCCCCTTCAAGGAGGAGGCGTCCACGATGATGGGGTTGACTTCGATAACCGGGGTCGGCTTTACCACCACGACTTCCGGCTTCACCGTGGGCTTCGGTGCCACGATGACGATGGGTTCAGGCTTCGGGGCTTCGATAACGATGGGTTCCGGCTTCACTACCACCACGGGCTCGGGCTTCACTTCTTCCTTGGGTTCCGTGCCCGCAATCATCAAGTACCAGTTCTTACGGTTGTCGCCAGCCCCACGCGAGAGCGTGTATTCATAGGCACCCACCGCAATGCGGCCAGCGCTCTTAAAGGTGGCTTCCGACGTCCCATCAATGTGGATGAGTTCGATACCATTTTTCGTCTGGGCACCAACGCCCTTGACGTTATTAACCTTCACGAGAGCGTCACCCGTGGCGTTCCCGCGAATGACAAGCTTATCGGTCGCGGACGCATCGTCCCCTAAGACCGTATTGAAGACAATCGTGCCCTTTTGCCCCGTGAAGTCACCCATCACGGTTAAGGTGTTACGGCGATCCGACTTGGCGTTGGAGAGCACGACGTTGGCGTTATTGACCGTCAACGACAAGAGGGTGGAGTCGTTCGCCCCCATCGTCCAGCGCGAGCCCGACTGCAAGTCCATCGTGAGGCGATGCATCTTTTCGTTTTGGATGACCACGTCACCAAAGAGCTGGGTGTTATTTTTCGCAATCACATCCACTTCGGATAAGCCACCGCTCTTTAACTGTGCAAAGACGCCGCTTTTGGCCTTCACGAACGACTGATCAAAGGTGATCTTGCCCAACGATAAAACATTCGTGTTCGTCGTGATGACGGCATCGCCCCCACGCACTTGGGTGCCTTCGAAGTTGATCGAGGGCTTCGTGCGATCGAGCCCACCGTAGATGTAAATCGCTTGCCCTTCACCGTAGACGGAGCCACCGTTAAAGACCATTTCCATGTCGCCGCCATGGGTTTCAATGGCGCTCGACGCTTTACCGCGCGCCTCTAACTCAAAGCCCATACGGGAGGTGAGCTTACCGCCCCCTAAAAGCGCGGCTGCGCCTTCCCCGTCGACCGAGATCTTCCCCATCTTTAAGGTAAGGTCCCCAGCAAAGCGCACCCCAAAGGCACCTTCCCCTTGAGCGGTAACGTTTAAGGTGTCGACCTTCATGTCACCCGACCCGAGCGAGATCCCCATGGCGCGTTCACCCTGGGCGTCAACCGTTAAACGCTTCATCTGGATGTGCTTAGGGAGTCGCCCAGGCGCGTCCTCAGACGTATCGTACCGATACACAAAATCCGTCACGAGGGCAGTACTATTTTTGCCCTTCACGTTTAAGGTGAGGTCATTGCTTTTAAGCGTGCCCTTGCGCACTTCTAACGTGGAGGACTCACGCCCGTCCATCGTCAAACGACCGTTAAGGGTAGCCGTGCCTTCAGTTTGTACGAGGACGCCGGTCGCTTCCTTGCCAGCAAAATCTTTGTCAGCTTTAAGGGACGCATTCTTCCCCGTCACCGTCACACCCACGGCATTCATTGCGAGCTGACGCTCCATGGCATTGGTGAGATCCATCGTTTCACCGTCGGCGACATTGCCAACAACAGGATTGGCAGCAACCGCCGCATTCATTAAAACGGTGCTCAACAATAAGGAGAGGGGTGACTTTTTCATGATCAAACTCATTCGACTGACAGGTATATGAGGAGTGGGGGCGCCAATTGTTTTGGGGGAATTGGCTTTTAATTTTGTGTAAATCGCAACTCGATTATGTCGAAAATAGCGACTTTTCTTTTTTTATGACGGACTTACGTTAAGTGCGTCTCGACTTACTGCGAGTCTATCCACGCCCCAAAATTTTCAACAAAGTCATTTTTGCTGGGTTTTACATTGGCAGTGAAACACAGCCATTTTGCCCTGACCGATTTTTCTAACAGGGTGTTCGATTTTGAATTGGGGATTCTCAGAAAAAGTCAATCCGAACCCTTTTTGGGAAAAACGGTTCACGCTGTGGGTGGCGAAAAACGGTGCCCTAATTCATTGGACAATGCCCGTCGAGTCTCCGTTGTCGATTATTTGTTACTTTTCGACAACATTTTCCGCAAAAACCCTATACCACCCCTTTTTATGCGTTTTTCTCCCCTGAGCGACACCAGAAATCGTGG
>JAHHRF010000091.1 GCA_020025955.1 Sutterella sp. | reverse complement strand
CCCACGAAGTCCCAATAGACTTGGTCTTGAGAGCGCGTCAACGTAAAGCCAAAGCCCCAGCGCTTTTGCTTGACTTGATGCGCAACGTTGGCAAAGTTCGTGGTCCCACGACCGACTTCACCAAAGAGGCTACCGCGCCAGAAGTTCCCGAAGTCACGTTCTGCCCCGACCTGTAAGCCGTAGGTTTCCGTCTTCGCCTGGTGCTCACGCTTACTCTTCGTTTGGTTACCCTTCACGCGAGCCCAGAGGGTGTTACTTGGGCTATGTGCATAAAGTCCCCCGACACGCTCGTCGTAGGTGTCCATCTCACCCCACCAGAGTGCCGTCGGCAAGAACACTGGCGTCGGACTCTTACCCTTGTCGGCCATGATGACCCAATGCTCCAGCGTGCTCCCGGGCGCAAAGAGCCCGTCGGCTTCGGTCTTCGAGAAGCGATCCGTTTCCGTAGCGCTCGCATAAAGCGCATCGTTAGCAGAATCGTCGATTCGCGTAAACGTGTACTTCCAACGATCGTCCGGACTCTTTTCAGGGAGATTCAAGAGCGTGATGGCTTGCCCACCCTTCTTCGTCGTCACTAAGCGTAACGGCGTCGTGTGCACGCTCGTCAAGTCCATCGTCTCTAAGTTCGGAACGTTCAAGGTCACCGCCCCGTGATTGTCCCCAATGTAGAGAATCGACGTATCCGCACGATTATCCGGGTCAATCGTCATCGTGATGGTCGAAGCCCCTTGGGTTTCATTCACAAAGAGACTCTTGACGTGGTTATCCGTCAAGTTGACGTGCGCCTCGTTCGAGCCATTCAAGCGGTTAATGGCGGAGCGTTTGGTCACCGTCCAGAGGGCATTATCTAACACCACATCGATGGCACCGGCAGCCTCTGCTGCATGCGCACGATCCACCAAGGAAGCCGACATCAAGGCTTGATTGGCTGTCGTCCCCTTAATCGTTAACGTGGCTCCAGCACCCGTGTTGGCCACCATGTCGCCTTCATAGGCCATGAAGTTCGCGTCATCGCTCACGCTCGTAAACTGGAAGTTGGCGCTATTCGTTAAATGCGCATCCCCGTACCAGCGATTTGCAACGGCGTCGGTAACCTTCACGGTCGAGTGCGAAAGATCCACGTCGCCAATGATGTCCGTCTGCTTAGCCTTAACCGTCAAGGTCCCCGCGGCGGTCGCCTTCGAATGGAAGGCACGCCCGTGTTTGACAGTCTTACGATCGTCCCAGCCCGCGTCAAAGGCTGTCGCGCCTGCATCCACGGAACGGCTCATGAAGACCGCGCTTTGCGTAGCGTCGTTCCCAAGCGTCGTGGTACCCGTAAAGCCAGCACCTAAACGAACGGCGGCACTCTCGTCTTTACCCATGGCAACAAAGCGATGCGTTTGGCTCTTCACGTCCAAATTGGCATTGCCGTCGAGCAACAGCGCAACGGCATCCGTCGCATCAGCCCCTTGAGCGTAAGCCTTTAAAGTCGAGCCCGCTTGGGTTTCAAGCGACCCCTTAATCACGATCGCTTGCGCATCCGCTCCAGTCCCTTTAGCCGTAACGTTAAGAGTCGCGGCATCCAATGCAGCATGGCCGTCATTGAGAACTTCAACCCCTTGAGCGGATTCCGAGCCCGTCGCGGTTACCTCAAACGTCTTGGCATGCACGTTGGCAGCCGCCGTCGTGAATAACCCCTTAGCGGTTTTACCCGTTTGGGTCAAGGTCACGGCGTCTTCGGCCGTCACGTCAACGGTGCCCCTCGATTGGTACAAGCCAAAGGCGCGTTCATCACCCGTGCCCGTGACCGTAATGGATTTACCCGTGAGTTGCGTCTTACCCGTACTCTTATGCCAAAGCCCAATGCCCCAGCCACTTTCGTGACCCTTGAGGTCCACATTGAGCGTATCGGCAGCCGTGAGCGTCAATTGGGCTGTGCTATCAACCATCAAGCCGATCGTCTGACCCGAGTGACCTTCTGTCGAAATCGAGATTTGGTTAGCCGAAGCCGACAGTTGGGCGTTACGCGTAAGGTTTACGCCCTTCGCGTTCGCGTCCGACGTGGCCGTGAGCGTCAACGTATCCATGGGCGTCGTGTCATCCGCCCCCTTAATCGTCACAACGTCGCCCGAAGCGTCTACGCCAAGGGTTTCCTTCTTACCCGTCGCAGTAATCGTCAAGGCCTTTGCAGCCAGGGTGGTCTTCGCAGCAGAAATCAAGCCCTTGGCCTTTCCATCAGTCGACGTGGCCGCAATCGTTGCGGTTTCTAACGCACGATCGTCCACGCCCTGAAGCGTAAAGGGACCCTTCTTGACTTCAACGCCAAACGTGTCACCCTGGGCATTTGCCGTCAAGGCAAACGCTTCCGTAGCAATCTTTGTGACAGCTGACGAGCTGGTCCCGTCAGAGGACGTGACCGAACCCGCTTCGATCCCCTTGGCATTTTCGGTCCCCGTTACGGTTACGTTCACCGATTTAGCCTGCAGGTTCGTGGTGCCCGCGGTTAACACACCCCAAGCGGACTTGCCTGTTTGTTCGATGGTTAACGCTTCTTGGGCTTTAACGTCAAGCGTGCCCTTTTTCTGGTCAACCCCGTAGACGGCCTCATCCCCCGTACCGGTTACCGTAATGGTCTTACCAGCGAGTGTCATCGTGCCCGTGCTCTTATGTCGAACCCCTAAGCCAACACGGCTTTCGTGAGCGGTGACATTGAGCTCAAAAGCATCCGCCGCCGTCATCGTCAACTGCGCGGTTTCGTCAAGAAAGAGCGCACTTGTTTCGCCCGAGTGCCCCTCTGCCGTCACCGTAATTTGATTGGCCGAGGCGGTAAGTTGAGCGTTACTCTTGGCCGTAATGGTCTTAGCGCTTGCCTCCGCCGTAGCGGTCACGTTCAACGTCTCCATCGGGGTCGCGTCATCAACGCCATTGAGCGTCAACGTGCCCGATTTAGCATCAATACCAAAGCTGTCTTTTTTACCTTGAGCGGTTAATTCCAAGGCCTTCGTGGAAATGGCGGTCGTCGCCTTAGAGCGTAACCCTGTGGCGGACCTCTTTTCCGACGTAACCTTGATCGTCGCCTTTTCTAAAGGCTTATCGGCTAAGCCCTGGATCGCAAGGTCACCAGCCCCAACGTCTACACCATAGGCAGACTCCCCACCTTGGACAGTGACCGTTAAGGCTTCTGTGGAAAGGTTCACTGCAGCGACAGAGCTGCCGGCATTGGACGAAGTTGATCCCGTATCGATCCCGTAACTTTCACCCGTCCCCGTCGTGGTTACCTCAACCGACTTAGCTTCAATCTTGGTGGTGCCACTCGTGGAGATGCCCCGCGCCGTTTTACCCGTTTGGGTAATCGTTAAGGCGTCTTTGGCTGTGGCATTAACGGTGCCTTTGTGCTGGTAGATCCCATAGGCCTGGTTAT
>JAHHRF010000090.1 GCA_020025955.1 Sutterella sp. | reverse complement strand
CCTGCTTGCTAATCCTTACTTTTTCTTTTGTTAATTTGGGTTAAAGTTAGTGCAAGCGTGGTGAGCTTTACGGCTTGCCACACGTCTTGACTTAACCAAAAGGAGTCCCCCATGACCATTAGTGCCCCGATTCTGTGGGGAATTGTTGCCTTACTTTTGCTTGGGCTCGAACTTGTCACGGGCACGTTTTACCTCTTGGTCGTCGCCTTAGGGTGTGTGGCCGGGGGCATTGTGGCGGTGTTCACGTCGGACGTGCGTTGGGCGATTGCCGCGTGTGCGCTGGTGACGATCGTGGGCGCCATGGTGGTGTCGCGTCGCCGTCGCAACAGCCGTCCCTCGACGATGGACTTCGATTCGGGTGAACGCGTTGAAGTTCGTGACGTTAACGCCAAGGGCGAAGCCGAGGTGCAATACCGCGGGGCTCCCTGGGTGGCCCGTGCGAAGACGGGGGTATTGGTGCCTGGCACCTACGCCATTGAACGCGTGGATGGGGCTCGATTGATTTTGGTCCCCGTTGACTAAGACGTCCTTCTTTTTGGCTTAACTTCTTTTACTAAATTAACGAGGCTATATGGAACCGATTAGCGGCTTTGCCGTCCTTTTGATTGTTTTGATGGTGTTAGCCATCCTCTTTGCGCGCCTCTCCATTAAGGTGGTGCCGCAACAAACCGCTTGGGTCGTAGAACGCTTAGGGAAATTCCACACGGTGTTGACACCGGGCTTGAATTTCATCATTCCCTTCATCGATCACGTGGCCTATCGCCACAGCTTGAAGGAAATCCCCTTGGATACGCCGAGCCAAGTCTGTATTACGCGCGACAACACCCAGTTGACGGTCGATGGCGTTTTATTCTTCCAGGTTACGGACCCCCAGCGTGCTTCCTACGGGACGAGCAACTACTTGATTGCCATCACGCAGTTAGCCCAAACGACGCTTCGTAGCGTGGTGGGTCGTATGGAATTGGATAAGACCTTTGAAGAGCGTGACCTCATCAATAAGAGCGTGGTGAGCGCCATTGACGAAGCGGCCTTGAATTGGGGTGTGAAGGTGTTGCGCTATGAAATTAAGGATTTGACGCCGCCCGCGGTGATTCTTCAGGCCATGCAGCAGCAAATTACCGCTGAGCGCGAAAAGCGTGCCGTGGTGGCCACCTCGGAAGGTCGTAAGCTCGAACAGATCAACTTAGCGACGGGGGCTCGTGAAGCCGCCATTGCCGAGTCGGAAGGGGAAAAGCAGGCTGAAATTAATAAGGCAGAAGGTCAGGCAGCGGCCACCTTAGCCTTGGCGACGGCCACCGCTGAAGCCATTCGCCGTGTGGCCCAGGCCACCAACGAAGAGGGCGGTATGAACGCCGTGAACCTTCAGGTGGCGGAACAGTACGTCAAGGCCTTTGCGAATTTGGCCAAGACCAACAACACCTTGATTGTGCCGGGTAACATGGGCGACATGAGTTCCATGATTGCGTCGGCCATGAAGATTGTGGACGCCAACAAAGGGAAGTAAGCCCGTGAGCTCACGCTGAGGGCTTTTTTGAAGGGCTTGATCGATTGAATTGTCGATTGAGCCCTTTTCGTTTTGATTTGCCCCATCCCTCCCACGGATGGGGTAAAGTTGAGGGTATTGGTGAAGTGTAGCCACAAGGACTTGTGCCCGATGGGCTGACTTCCCCCACTTAATAACTGATAAAGGCCCACGCCATGATGAATCACGAAGAAATGAAAGCCCCGGAACTCCCCATCCAGATTGCTAAGCCCACGGTTTTGGCAGAAATCTTGATGTATTCGGGGATTGAAGCCTTAAAGAATTTAGAGGCCGATCCCCAGTTCTGGGAATCCGAAGCCTTTAGCAATTTGATTTTTGGCGTGGCTGCTCTCTTTGTGCCGGGGAACCCCGACATTGAAACGCCCGACGGCTTAACGCTCGCGCAAGTGGGTGAACACGTTCGTAGCGAAGTCGCGCAGACCTTGGAGGGTTTGAGTGACGAAGAAAAGGCGGAACACAATGACGCTGAAAGCTTGGTGCCGTTAGGCGTCATGTGCTTTGTCGCGGACTTACAGAATTCCATGGAAGCCTGGGGTGAAACCCACAAGGTCGAAGACCGTGCGCTCCTTTTAGAAGGGTTCTTGTCGGATCCCTTCTTCCCGGCGCTTTGCTTTGACTGGGCGCTTCGCTTCTTGGGCGACTGGGCCGCTAAGCCCGAAGACGACGAAGAAGCGGGTGAATAAGCTCGTCAACGTCCCATAGACCCTTTCTTAGAAGTGAGAGAACCCTCATGACTCAGTGTGCTTCTCGTCGATGTGGCGGTGGGTGCTGCTCCGACTTTAGTAGTCGAGCCGAGCAGAAGCCCTCGCTCCTTCAAATCGATGTGGTGGAAAACATTTGCCAGCAGGCGATTCGCAATATGACCAAGCGTGCGATTCAGCGTGACGCGGGCCTTCTGTCGGATGACGACTATAACGAAGCGTTTTCGACCTTGGTGAATTGGATCGCGTTAACGTTTTCGGGCGAAAACCGTCACTACCACACGGACCCCGAGTGGCACCAGGGGGAGGGGTTAAAGGGCTTATTAAAAGAGCGTTTAGTGATGCCGCAAGCCGACCGCGAAGAGCTCTTTTATACGGCCGCCACCTATTTTGCACAGGATGCCGACCGACTCGCCACGAGCCTCGTGGCCACCGGGGGCTTTAAGAGCCCAGATGCCGAGGGCGCCATCTTAGCGCTCGCCAACGGCTGGGCCCAGCTCTTAACGGGCGCCCCGACCGAAGGATAAGAAAAAGAAAAGGAGACCCAACAACGATGTTAGTGTTTAATGCGTTAGATACGTTTTTAGAAGTTCGACCGAGTTTTGATAAAAATGCCCAGCAAGTGAACGCTGTGCTTAGCCCCTTCGTTTTGCCGGAAGGGACGGAGCCACTGCGTGCTGTGGTCTGTGAATTAGGGCGCCAGTATTTGGTGCACGATGATGGCTTAACCAAAAAAGCCATCCCCAATGCCGAACGTTTGGTCTGCCACCCGGACTTTGCCCCGATTCGCGAAAAGTGGATTCAAACGGGCGTGAGTCTGGATGAAGAGGGACGACTCTTTATCGTGACGGAAGCCGAGAAAGAAGCTTTAAAGAAGGCCGTGGCTAATCTCTTTGAAGCCGCCATGGTGCTCGCTACCGCGGGCGTCATCATTCATTCGGCACCGTCTTGCCCAGACACGCAAAAGGTGGCGTAAATGGATCCCAAAGACCCCATTACCCCCATGCTTTTAAATCGCGTCTACGGGAAGTTGTCCCCGGACGCGATCAAGATTTTAAAGAGCGTCGCCCAAGCCCGAGGCTCAACGCCAGAAGAGGTGTTGCGTGATGCCTTAAAAGGGTATCTTGCCACCGAAGTCCCTTCGATTGACATTGAGGGGATCGTAAAAAGCTTAAAGCCAGGGCTTCGTCAAGCGGGGTATGCGGTGGGACGCGCTACGGCACTCTTTCGCCGCTGGCGTGAGAGTGACTAAGGTCACCTAAGGTCTTTTGAGTCATCAAAAGGCCTTTTTCTTTTGGGTCCCCACTCACCCCCGCCAACCGCCACCCCAACGCCTAAGCT
>JAHHRF010000089.1 GCA_020025955.1 Sutterella sp. | reverse complement strand
ACTCGCGACCTCAACCTTGGCAAGGTTGCGCTCTACCAACTGAGCTATTCCCGCAGTATTCAGTATGTGGAGGCGCGACCCGGAATCGAACCGGGGTAAACGGATTTGCAATCCGGTGCATAGCCACTTTGCTATCGCGCCGTCCTGGAGCGGGAAACGAGTCTCGAACTCGCGACCTCAACCTTGGCAAGGTTGCGCTCTACCAACTGAGCTATTCCCGCAACTGAGACTTGTTATTTTACGGAGAAACGCTTGCTTGTCAAGGCAGGGAAAGGGAAGTCACAGGAAAAAGGTGAAAAAAAGACCGAGTTTCCTGTTGTGTTTCGGTGTTAACTCAATGATTTCACGGAAAATAAACGGCTTTTCTCGATGGGGAAGAAAAGCCTTGGGTATCGCGTTTATTGGGGATGTAAGAGGGTGGTATCCGTCGTTTCCCGCCACAGGGTCCTGTGAACGGGTTCGCTACAATAGGGCTTCTTAAGATGGACTCTTCTTTAAAGATAGGCACACAACGATGGCTCCACGCACGAAAACGCCCCCCTTTGCCACCACCTGGTGGTCTAAGCGCTGGTGGGACACCTTAGCCAACTCCATGGATAAGGGGCGACTTGATCGCGGGCGACGCTATTTTTTGAATCGCCACCTCATGGAGATGAGCTATAGCCCACGTGCCCACCGCATTGATGCGGTCGTGGAAGGGAGTTACAGCCCTTACGACGTGACGCTACAGTTGAGCCAAGCCGAGCCCTCGTCCGCGAAACGCTTTCTTAACCGCCTGCTGGAAGACACCGTCGTCTTAGGGCGCTTAGCGGAGCGTACGCTCGATGACCGTGTACTCACGTACGCACAAGAAGAGGGGTTTGACCTTTTCCCCGAGCGCCCCTTCGTGCGAGGGTCTCGTTGCGACTGTCCGGATAGCACCGTGCCCTGTAAACACATGGCCACGGTGATGGCTGCGCTTTGTCAATTGGCCGAAACCGACCCGACCATGCTGCTTCGCTTCCGTGGAGTGGAGGTAGAGCCCTTAATTGAAGCGATGGACGCCCTGCAGGTGCGCCTTGAGAACGCTAAAGAAGAGGGCGCTTCGGACCCGGACACGGTGACTGAAACGGATGCGGGCGAGGAAGTCACATGGACGCTCTCGCCCCAGGCGGGCGCCGTGTTGGATGCTTTCGAAGCGGATCAGGAGTTAGCCAGGGATGCGCGTCCCTCCCTTATTCAGTTAATCCGTGCGTTGCCGCTCTATTTAATTAAACCCTTGGATGAGCGCCTCTATAAGCGTTTAAGTGTGGGCTCGCCCACGGGGTTTAATCGTGCGCGCTATCAAACCTTGATGGCGCACTATCGCTTGCAAGCGAAAGCCCACTTGGATGGGGCCTTGTCGCGCGACCCCCTTGACGCCCCGTACGCCGTGGGGGTGTTTGTTGACGAGGATCGCTTTCGTGCGACGCTCAAGCACGGGGCGACGCGCTCACGCATGACCCCGGCCGCCAAAGAGCTTATCGGTTTGCACCCTGAGCGTGCTACAAACTTGGGGCCGCAAGCCCTGGTGTGGTGTGCGTTTTTATTTGTGGCGCTCTCGTTAGTCGAAAAGGGCCGTGTGCGTCCTCGTTTGGTTTCCCCCTTGGCGCCGGGCGCTCTGTCGGTACGTTGGGAGCCGATGGTCGAAGACGACGTCTTAACGGCGCTCTACACGGCACTCGTTCCGCTGTTGGGGCGTGTGGGCGTGGAAAGCGCCCTCGTCGCGCCCGGTCTGGAAATGGACGGGGACTTGCCTGTGCTTGACGGCATCGTTCCCTTATCGTTCTTGGTCCCTGACTGGGTGGAAAAGGCGGTGTCGGCGACGCTTTCCGTCGCGTTAGATACGGTGATGGAAGCACTTCCCCCGCCCACCATAAAGCGTCAGGAGACGAAACGCTGGAAGGCCCTCTTTACGGGGGGCGAAGTGGCAGAGAGTCGAGCCGATGCTGAAAGCGTAGAGCGCTTCTTTGAGCCCCTCTTTTATGACCCGAAGTGGGGCCCCTATCGACCGGTCGTTACCGTACGTCGTATTAAAGGCGGGCAGGTGAGCTTGAATGTGGGGATTCTCAAGTATGAGGCGAACGCTCCCCAAGGCCGTCCCATTCTTTTAAAGACGGTGTTAACGGACAACCGCTATGAAGCGTTTCGCTTTTTGGCGGTGCGCTGGTTTGAGCAGCTCTTTGAGGTGACGCCGCAGCTCGAGCGCGTGGTGAAAGAAAACGGGAAACCCGTCTCGATCCCCGCCGACGAACTCCCCGACTTCCTCTTTGAAGCCTGTCCCGTGTTAGAGAGCGCGGGCGTTATCGTGATGCTCCCCGAGGCCCTTCGTCGCATTTTGCGCCCGAGCCTCTCGGCCTTGTTGCAAGCCGATGGGGCACTCTCGGGCGAAAGAACGGGCAATGGCGTGGTCACCTTAAATAACCTCCTTTCCTTTGAGTGGACCCCCAAGATTGGGGCGGATACGTTAAGTCCCGCGGCCCTCGAAGCCTTAAGTGAACAAGCCGGTCAAATCATTGAGTGGCGCGAGGATTTCGTCTACTTGGATCCGAAGGCCTTAGAGGCCATACAAAAGGCCTTAAAGGAAAAGCCCTCAGGCTTTGACAAGGTGCGTGCGGCCTTGGCGGGTGACATCCACGGGATCCCCGTCACGATGAATGACGACTTAAAGGCGGAGATGGATCGACTGCGCGCGGTGGAAACGTTGAAGGTGCCCGAGAGCATTACGGCTACCCTTCGACCCTACCAGGTGCGAGGCTACAGTTGGCTCAAGAAAAACCTCAACTTAGGCTTAGGCGCCTTGATGGCAGACGACATGGGGTTAGGTAAAACGCTTCAAGTCATTACCGCCTTGGCGGCCCTCAAGGAAGAGGGGAAGTTTGCAGAAAAACGCGCTCTCGTGGTCGTGCCCACGTCGCTACTCACTAACTGGCGACGTGAATTGGCGAAGTTTGCGCCGGGACTTAACGTTGCGACCTACTATGGGACAGATCGCCAGACGGTGCTCAAGGATTTATCCGAGGAAAGCGAGGACGCCACCCGAACGGACATTGTGTTGACGAGCTATGGGTTACTGCAGCGCGATGCCAAGGAACTCCAAACGCTTCCTTGGAGCGTTTTAGTCTTAGACGAAGCGCAAGGCCTTAAAAACCCCGATACCCGAACCTATGCGGCCGTGAAGAGTTTCACGGGTGTGCAGGTCATCGGCATGAGTGGGACGCCCGTGGAAAACCGTTTGCGTGACTATTGGTCGATTTTGTCCGTGACGGAGCCAGGGCTCTTGGGGTCGCTTGCGCACTTTAACGAAGAGTTTGCCAACCCCATTCAAACGGAACATGACCCAGAAGCCTTAGCGCGCTTTAAGCGCGTGACGGCACCTTTTATGCTTCGCCGCTTAAAGACCGATAAAACGATCGTGCCGGATTTGCCCGACAAGGTGGTGGAAGACCGCTTTGTGCCGTTAACGGACGAACAAGGGGCGCTCTACGCGCATGAAGTCGCACAGAGCCTCACCCTGATTCGCGAGTTGGAAGCCAAAGTCATGGCGGGTGAAGACGCCTCGGCTCTAAAGCGCGCTCGCCAAGGGATGGTTTTCTCCCTCATGACGAAACTCAAGCAAATCTGCAATTCCGCCTCGCAATACTTAAAGCGTGACGCGGAAGGGGTAGATAGCGGTAAAGGGGCACAGCTTCTCGACATTGCGCAGACGGTGCTTGATAACGAAGAAAAGCTCCTTGTCTTTACGCAGTATCGAGAAACGGGGGAACGACTTCAGAAATGGTTGGGGACGTTGACGGGGACGGAACCCGCGTTCTTGCACGGTGGGGTGTCAGTCAAGGGTCGCCAAAAGATGGTGGACGACTTTCAGACGGACGAAAATACGCGCATCCTCATTATTAGTCTCAAAGCTGGGGGCACGGGGCTCAACCTCACCGCAGCCAGTGTCGTCGTGCACTATGACCTCTGGTGGAACCCGGCTGTGGAAAACCAAGCCACGGACCGTGCGTATCGCATTGGTCAGCATAAAAACGTGCAGGTGATTCGTTTAATTACGGAAAACACCTTTGAGGAGAAGGTTGATCAGCTCTTAAAAGAAAAGCTTGCGCTTCAAGACGACACCGTGCAAACGGGCGAAACCTGGGTGGGCGACTTGGAAGCCGACGACCTGGCGGCGCTCTTGGGTTCAGGGCGCTAAAAAGGGGAGGGGTGGCATACCTCCCCTCTATAGGGTATTTTTGCTGAGTTTTTTAAAAAGCTTTGACACGAAGAGAAAAACTCTGTATAGTTCGTGTTCTTCGCTGATTGATCGGCGGACACAAAAACGACGCGGGAATAGCTCAGTTGGTAGAGCGCAACCTTGCCAAGGTTGAGGTCGCGAGTT
>JAHHRF010000088.1 GCA_020025955.1 Sutterella sp. | reverse complement strand
CGTCGCTAAGCCGAGACGGAGCCCCTTCAGCTTCAAGAAGCACTCACCTCCTAATAGGACGTGGGTGTTTTTTTGCGCCCAGCAAAATGGTCACTCGATTGAGTGGCCATTTCGATTACGCCTCTTCTTTGGGGGGCTCTGGCATGGCGCGTAACGCCACCTTCCCCTGAAGGGCGATCTGGGTATCCGTGTAAGGATTGACGCCTGGGGTAAAACCAAAGTCTTCGGGTTCGGCTTTCTTCCCAAAAAAGAGCTTTACCAGCAACCAAATAAGCCCACTCAAGAGAACAGCGCCCGCTAAGAACATTAACCACAGCAACCATTCAAAGGGAGGCTGGTTAGAGAGCACATTCTCATGGCGCTCAACGTAGATGGGGTCCCCCGTTTCCATCACGTCTTCCTGTTCGTGAACCGTAGTCGGTGCGGGCGCCACCTTTTCCTTCACTGGCACGGGCGCGGTCTCGACATGAGGCGTCGGGGCGGGGGGAACCGCGTCAACCACCGTCGAACGAGGCTCGGCTTCTGGCATCGGCAGGGGAGTCGGTTCCTCCGTTGGGGGAGGCTCTGGGGCAGCTTCTTTAGCCGTCGGTTGGGGGTTCGCTTCAGGCGCCGCGACAACGGCAGGTGTGTCGTTCAAGCGCTCGGGCTCGTCGTCGGCTAACGGAAACGCCTCCATCGGCAAGGGCTCAGGTGTGTAGTCTGCTTCAGGCTTGGGCGTATCGGCCTTAGGAGTCGGGCGCGTCTTTTCGGGCGTCCCCATCTCCAAGGGCGGTAGTGCCTCCGTATTGTCTTTCACCCAATAGTCGGAATCGGGTTCCGCGAAAAAGGGGGCGGCGTGAAGGCTGACCATCGGGGTGAGCCCCATGAGGAGCACACTCACCCAGAGCGTCCAGCGCTTACGAATCATTGACGAGAAAACAGTCATAACTAAACAGGCTTATCGGTGAACTTCGTACTTATAGAAGAAGTTTTCAATCTTGAGGCGAGCGCGGTCTGCCCCACGGCGATCGGGCACGTCGTTACGAAGGCGAACGTAGTAACGGCAGGCTTCCGGTTGATGCGCATTGGCATACTGAAGGATGGGCGCCGCATGACGGGCAAAGGTATTAAGGCTCATCGTCTTGAGGTTTAAGAGTTTCGAGAGCCCAGGGATGGCTTTCGCTTCGTCGTTACGTTCTTGAGGCCAAGCGGGCGAGACATGTACGCGCGACCGGGCATCCACACGAATGGATAAGAGGTATTGGGGCGAGCGCCCAGATTCATCCATCCAGCAAGGGGGCAAGTCAATGCCCGAGCGACGTCGGAAGTATTCCGCTTGGGCTTTCGCTTCTTTTAAGGAGCGCGCCTGTTCTTGGGACTGGGCTGCTAAGGCCTGATAGCGGGATTCCTCCACGAGAGGCTCTGCCTTGGCTAAGAGGGGACGTGCCTGCTCGAGCGCCTTCTTTAATTCGCTTAAGTTCGGGCGATTGTCGAGTTTGCGCCACGTTTCCATCAATTCCACCGAGAGGTCCGTGGCGACCTGGGCTTCCGCTTGGGTGAGATTCCCCTGTCGGGCAATACACTTCACGCAGGGCATCATCGTCGTAACGGGATCATCCTCATCCAACTGACAGGGACCCGATTGCGCCGTGGCTAACTGCTTGGTGACCGTCTCGAGCCGTTGACGAAGTGCTTTGATTTCCTCGGCTTTTTTCTCGAGCAACACTGCTTGTTGAGCGAGTTTGTCTTCGTTGGTTTTTTCACGCTCTGCGTACTCATAGAGACGCGCCCCCAATAAGAGCACCAACACCATGATGATGGTGTAGGCAATCTCCATGAGCGAGATGTGAAAGATGTCGCTATTACGATCGGCCATGGGTTAGCTCTTTTTACGTGCACCCAGGAAACGGCTCAGACGCACGCGCCAGGGTGCCTGCGACACCGTGGTGAGGTGATGTAAGCCGTCGGTTTTCACTTGACGCGCTAAGTCGTGGAGCCCCTCGTTTAAGTCACGGGTGCTCGCTTCTAACGCATTGATCTGCGTCTGAACGCCACGTAAGTCCACTTTCTCTTGCAACTGCTGACTTAATGCCGAGAAGTTGCGTGCAGAGGCTTCCATTTGGGTGCGCACCGTACCGACGCTCTCCGTGAGCGTGTGCTCCACGCGATTGAGCGCTTCAAGGTCCGCCGTGAGCCCACTCAAAGCTTTGTGTACAGCTTGCGCGTCTTTGGCTAAACGCTGGTTGGCGACTTCGTGCGTAGCCACCAAGGCGTCCACACTGCGTTCCACGTTTTCATTTAACCGTTGGGCAGCGGCCTCGGTTTGGTGCTTGAGCGCGTCAGCGTGCGTGCGCGTGAGCGCGAGGCTTGCTTCCGTGTTGGCAGCCAGCTCAGCCTTTAAGCCGTCACGTAACGTGGCCATCAATTCCGCTTGTTGGGCTTGGCTCGTTTTAATCCAGTCCGTGGAGGCCGCTCGCAGTTCTTCTCGGGTGACATCGGCGTCCGCCAAAATGCGGGCATTCAACGTCTTGAGTCGATCATTTAAGTCTTCAAACTCTTGAAGGGACTGGCTAATTAAAGCGTTAAAGAGGGATAAGTTTTTCGCGCAGGCTTGAAGCTGCGCTTCAAAGGGATCGGACGCCGTGGTTGCCCTGACCTGTGCCCCATAGGAGACCGTGTCGCGTTTCTGGTCCTGATGGGGAAAGAGGCTTGAAAAGAGCCCAGTCGACGGGGTGGCGCTCGTGTTCCCCTTTTCTTGACGCTTACGTTCAAAGAGCACATAGACCAAACGTACCACCATCCCGATGACGGTACTGGCCATGGCTCCGGCAAAGCGAATGGAAATGTCGGAAACGCGTAATTCACCGGCTTGGGCAGCATCAGCGAGCGCCAACACAATCGTCGTGATCGTGAAGAGAAAGCCCAAGTAGTAGCACCCGTCTGCAAAGTTGAGGCGCGTGCGATCAGAGGCTTCCCAGACGAGCTTCACCCCGTAGGCAATGTAAAGCGCAAAGACCCCCAGGGGGATGACGATCCCCCAGAGCATGGCTTCATCGGTCGCGAAGGCGATGATGGCCGCCAGAATCTTGACACTCAAGACCAGAAAGAAGGCCCAGCGTAAGTTGTGGTTTACGCGTTGTTCAAAGGACGACATCATTTCCCCAAGTTGTAGGTCTTCGTGACGGTGGCCCCGGCATCGTGAAAGAGGTGCTGCCAGAACTGGACGTTACGCATCTTTTGGTATTTGGGGTGGTTGTAGAGGTAATTTAATTCCACTTCAACCCCAGGTAAGTCCGCTTGATGCTGTTGCGCATAGGGAAGGGCCTTGAAGCCCGAATAATCTAAGCGCGTCGTAAACATCGAGTAGGGACGCATATGGTGGAGCATGTCGGAGTACACCACTAAGGTGCGCGGCCCCTGTACGTCCCACGCCTCAAAGGCGGTGACACCTACGCTCTGGAAGGCTTCAATCAAGGGGGATTGCTTACTTTCTTTCGTAATCCCCACCGACTCGTTGATTTTTTCCTTTAAGGGCTGCAAGAACTGCGCTTCAAACTTTTTCTTTAATTTGCGCGCATTTTCCGTTAACGCATCCGCATCACTCCCATCGCGTCGCTTGCACTGTAAAACCAAGGGCTTGGTGAAGCTCTGGGTATTGGCTTGAACACGATAGAGTTCAATCAAAGCGCCCGCAGGCGCCGCCTTGATATGGCGCTCAATACTCACTCGCGTGGCATTGGCTTGTTGCGGGGTCAAGGGGTCCGTCAAATCCAAGACAAACACCAAGTGCTCAACCGGGGCGGGTTGACCGTTTACCAGCGGGCAGCCCGTTTCTTTATCAAAGGTGGGACGCGCATTCATAAAGTAGATGGCGTAGCCGATCCCCGCGAGCGCCAAAAGCGCCAACAAGGCCACCACGATTAAGTGACGTGCCTCTTTGGCTTTTTGTTTTTGCTTATAACGCACGACGTTCTCCTTCTTGGCTCAACAAAATCGCCTTTTCATCATTAAAGCGACGAAGCACATCGGCCTTACGGGCATTGGCTTGCGAGCGCAGGGCTTGGATATGGTCTTTGACCAGTTGGAGTTCCGCCAACTGCTCGTTAATGTCTTTCGAAGCAATGGTGTCGAGATGCGGATAGTCCACGTCGTCGTAGGAATTAAAGTAGATGGGAGGTGGCGTCGTACGGGTCGCACGGTTGGCTTCACGGTACTTCCCGATCAAAGAGCGCAGGGCGGTGGCGGCATTGTTTGCCACGCGTTCGTACTTCACCAATTCCGCGCGCTTGTCATTGAGGCGGCGCTCCATGTGAACCACGTCCAAATTCGCCTTCTTGAGGTTTTCGTCAAACGTGGCAACAAAGTCGTCTTTGCGCTCAATGAGCTTTTCCATGAATTCTTCACACACCTGCGTCCAGACGTAGAGGGCGTCCTTATAGGTCTGGTTTGCCTTGTGATACCCAGGGAAGGGATCTTTTAAGTGCCAGACGTCATAGACCGCGGCTACGCCAAAGGCAAGACTGATGGCAAAGAGTGCCCACGCCGTTAAGTCCGACATCGAGAAGGGATCGGCCAGTAACGACTGGAAAGCGACCTGCGTGGCGTTTTCTTCATCGATTTGCAGGGCATCACGGTAGTGCGCGATCGCTAATGAAAGCCCCAGAATCGAAGTCGTGTTAAAGAGCAGACCCACCACGCCAATTAAGCGTTTGGCGCCAGGCACCAAGAGATAGCG
>JAHHRF010000087.1 GCA_020025955.1 Sutterella sp. | reverse complement strand
GCGGCTAACCCGGCAAAGCCCGAGCCCACCACGATCACATCATAGGTTTCGTCCCAATGCGTGGGCACCATTTCCGCTTTCGCGACACCCGCTACTAAAGCCGCGCTCCCTAAGAGGGAGCTCTGCAACAACGTACGACGAGATACTGACATAAGGCACTCCTTTTCGGAAAAACAAGGCACGGCCTGTGGGTCACGTCGGGGGGTGTTCCAGGGGGGGAACACGCTCTCTTTTTCCCCCAACGTTCAGGACGCATTGCCTGTTAACTTCATCTTAAAAATGAGGGTGTCCTAGGACATTTGCTTTTTGTCAACCTAACGACCGCCCTCTCATTAGGCCTTTCACTACCCTCGTCAATGTCACTGAAACCCAAGCCAAAAGACGCCCACACCGCCTTAACCTTTACACAACATTTTTTCTTCTCGCCTGCCAAATTCCAAAAAAGGAGACCACAAAATTCACACACAAAGAAATAATGAAAGGGGCGAGCCCCCTTTCTCTTAGAAAGACGACTCGCCCCACCCACTCCCTCACAAAGAGGACTTAATCACTACTTGTTTTCAGCGGCAGCCTTACCGGCCATACGACCGAAGACCAAGCAGTCGAGGATAGCAACCGACCCTAAGCGCACGGCCCCGTGAATGCGGCCCGTGGATTCGCCAGCGGCGAAGAGCCCAGGAATGGGTTTGTCGGTGATAACGTCCATCACACGACCTTCCATGTCGGTGACCAAACCACCCATACTGTGGTGAACCTTCGGCATTAATTCACCCAAGTACCAAGGACCCTTTTCCATCGGTTTTTCAACGTTATTGATGTAACGTCCCCAAACCGGGTCATGGCGGTTCTTCACGTAGCCATTGAATTCATCGATCTGGGCCTTTAAGGCGTCATACGGAATGTGGTTGGCTTCGGCCAAGGCCTTCAAGGTCGGATACTTGTCCACGATATGGTTTTCAAGCAAGAATTCCAAGGAGCCCGGACGCTGCTGGATTAAGGGATCCACCCCCTGCTGGTCGCAGATGGCGTAGCACTTCTTGCCGTTACCAAGTTCCACCATGATGGCGTCAGCGCGGATCTTACGGTTAGCGAGTTCGTTAATGAAGCGCTTCCCGTCGGAGTTGACCCAAATCCCATATTCTGCCGCTGCGCACTGGTTAAACTTCCAGCCCGAGCCTAAGCCCTTTTCGCGGGGGCTGCCCCAGGGACCGGACTGCACCCAGTCGTTTTGGACCTGCATGGCCCCGATACGACTCGTTTCGCGCCAGAGTTCACTCGTAGCGCCCGGCTGGTTCGTGGAGTCGAGCTGTTCGTTTAACTTCGGGTCTTGGAGCATGCGATATTTCACGTCACGGGCAAAGCCGCCGTAGCAGAGCACCACCCCGCGCGTCGCACGCAAGGCCATCTGTTTGCCGGACCCTTCCTTCGGGAAGCGATAGCCCTTACGGACAATCACGCCTTCCACGCGACCGTCGTCGTTACGAACAATCTTTTCAACATAGGTCTTTAACTGAACGGGGATGCCGAGCTTCTTGCACATATCAAGCTCTTTCATCACAATGCCTGCGCCCGAGCCTTCCTTCGTGGTGACATAACGCGGTACCGAGTGACCGCCTTCCTGACCGATGGCGTCCGGCATATATTCCACGCCCAATTCGTTAACGGTCCAGTTGTAGTTTTCTAAGGCGTGCTCGGCCATGACACGAACCTTCTGACGGTCGTTCATGTAGAGACCAGCCTTCAAGATGTCCTTTTCCAAGAGTTCGGGCGAGTCTTCAATACCGCGCTTCTTCTGCTGCGGGCACCCCGTAGCGGTCATGATGCCGCCGTTAATGATGGAGTTGCCGCCCGGTGTCGGCATCTTATCCAAGACGATAACGCTCGCGCCCGCCTTCTTGGCTTCAATAGCGGCCGCTAAGCCAGCAAAGCCTGAGCCTACAACGATCACATCATAGGTTTGGTCCCAATGTTCAGGCGACTTACCTGCCTGAGCAGCACCCGCGACTAACGTTGCCCCACCCAAAATGGAGCTCTGCAACAATGCGCGACGAGATAATGACATAACCACTCCTTTTCGCAAAACAAGGCAAACGGCCCGTCTGGTCCAATTCGGGCGGCGCACCCCGAATGGGCACACCCTTCTCCTATCACCCCAATCGTGGGACTCATTGCCTCTTACAGTTAGGGTACAAAGCGCCTGTCCTAGGACACTTGAGATTTATCAACTTAAAAGCCCCTTTCCACCTAGCGTAAATGACTGAAAAATAGACATTTTTTACACAACTTAAAACGCAAAAACCCTCTCCTAGAATCGTCTCTAGAAGAGGGAAAATTTTGCCAGACGCAAAAAAACGTTCGTCAAACCTATTCAGTTCAACGAACGTTTTTCTCTAACGGGGCCAACTCCCAAAGCTACCCCTTAAAAAGTTAAGCTTCCGGGGTGCTCGTGACTTCAGCCGAGGGAGCCTGCAACGTCGCCAAGCTCTTCACAAGCATCACACAACCCACCGCAATCATCACCGCATCCACTAGGGGCTGTGCCCACCAGAGCGACCCTGCCCCAAAGATAACGGGGATAAAGAGAAGGGCTGGCACCAACAAAATCAATTGACGCAACATCACAATGATTCCCGCCCGTTTCCCGTCGCCAATCGCTTGGAAGTAGGTCAAGGTCATTATCATGATTCCGTAGAAAATAAAGACGCTAAAGAAGAGGCGAACAGGGACAACCCCTTGCTGAGCAATGGTGTCATTCACATTAAAGAGCGAGAGAAGCGACGAAGTAAAGACTTCAGCGGGCACCCAAAAGAGCGTGGCCAGCAACGTTCCACCGATCATGAAAAGCCACATCGTTTCTTTTACGCGGTCAATTCGCCCTGCCCCAAAGTTAGTCCCAATAATGGGTTGTAGCCCCTGGCTCATCCCCCACAACGGAATAAACGAAAAGCCATAGTACCGAAGGGCCGCCGCCATCAAAATGGCATTCGCCTCGCCCCCATAGACAAACGCTTGACGATAAAGAAGCGTCTGTTGCACCAAGAAAAAGACCTGCATGATCATGGCGGAGACGCCCACGCCAAACATGGCCTTGGAGAGCGCTCTGTCCCGACGCACGCGCCCAATCTTGACGGTCTCGCTGTGAGCCATAAAGTAGTAGAGCGTCACCCCAGCCTGAATCATTTGCGCCACCACCGAAGCGGTTGCCGCCCCTTCAATGGCGTAGTCGCCAAAGCTCAGCATCAAAATGGGGTCCAAAAGGATATTGAGCACGGCTCCCAACACCATGATGAACATGGCGCGCTTCATCAAGCCCTCTCCGCGCATGACCATGTTGGCGGCCTGGGCAAAGTTCACAAAGAGTGACCCCAAGAAGAACACTCGAAGGTAGCGCACCGCTAAGGCTTTGATGTCACCCGTGGCGCCCAATAGGTCTAGAAAGTAAGGGCAAAAGAGGATCCCCGCTACCGTAATGACCGAGGAAAAGAGCACCACCCAAAAGATGAGATTCCCCATCACGCGGTCGACCGTCTCTTGGTCTCCCCGTCCTAAGGCCCGAGATAAGACCGAGGCAGAACCCACACCGATGAGGGTGGCTACGCCGTTATTAAAAAACGTCAAGGGAATAGCAACCGAGCACGCTGCCATGGCCGTCTCGCCAATCAGGTGCCCTGCAAATACCCCGTCCATGAGAGGATAAAGCCCAATAACCATCATCCCAAGGACTGCAGGAATGCTCAACTGCAGCATGAGGGAAAACGGCGTCTTCGTGAGCAATTGATCACGCATCGTTTGTTTCATACCCTTCACCTTCACAAAGGAATTGTGTTGTTTCGCTGACGGGGTCGAATCAGGCATGCTTATTTCAATTGTAACTCCACGAACGGAGCACTAAACCCTCCCAAGGGAGAGAGGGGTTTCTCTCTACCCCAAAAGAAAAAAAACGTTCGTCAAACCCATTGAGTTCAACGAACGTTTTCTTCGCTAAGAAGCTCTAGCCCTTAAAGCATTAGGCTTCCGTAGACGGGGCTTCTTCAGCCGCTGCCACCGGCGTTACGTCTTCGGGGCGTTCACCGCCGACAACGTTCACGGGGCGCTCAGGCTTGGGACCCGGCTCCAACACGGCGATCGATTCCACGTGACCCGTGTGCGGGAACATGTTCATGATGCCCGCTTGACGGATCTTCCAACCGCCTTCGTGATGAAGGATGGCACAGTCACGCGCCAAGGTCGCGGGATTGCAAGAGACGTACACGATGCGTTCCGGGCGCTTGTCGGTCGCGGCCAAAGCTCGCGCCAAGGCCATGGCGCCTTCGCGGGGCGGATCGATCAAGAGGCGATCGAGCCCATCCATGTGTTCCCACAACTTGTCCCAGTCTTCTTCCGTCCAGGTAAAGAGGTTACGGGCCAAGAATTCGGTCTTATCCGCCAACCCATTGTCGGCAGCCCCCTGACGGGCACGTTCCACTAAGCCTTCGGAACCTTCAATCCCGTAGACGCGACGCGCACGACGGGCCAAGGGAAGCGTGAAGTTACCTAACCCGCAGAAGAAGTCCGCAACGCTATGCTCGGGCTTCACATCCAACAAGGTCACGGCACGGGTCACCATGGTTTCATTCAAGGCGTGGTTAACCTGCGTGAAGTCCGTGGGCTTAAATTTGATGGTGACATCGAATTCCGAGAGCGTGAGCCCTAACTTATCCGTGTTTTCAGGATGGTAGGCGTAAGCCGTCTCGGGGCCCTTCGGCTGGAACCAAAGGTCGAAGTCATACTCGCGCGAGAAGGCTTCGAGCTTTTCCATATCGTCGTGCGTAGGCTGCTCGAGGATACGGAACACTAACGCCGTACGACCGTCGCCGCCGACCGCAAATTCGATCTGGGGCATACGCTGGCGAATGGAGAGGCTCGCGACTAATTCACGTAACGGCACCAACATCTGGTTCACCTTTTCCGTGACCACGTGGCATTCCGTCATATCGGCCACATAGCTCGAGCCCTTTTCGTGGAACCCCACTAAGACGCCGCCCTTCTT
>JAHHRF010000086.1 GCA_020025955.1 Sutterella sp. | reverse complement strand
GACGGTTTTTGGCGTCGTGTTCCGGCTTGTCAAAGTCCGCTTTTGCACGACCCACGTCCCCGACAAGGCTCACGGACCAGGTGTCCGTTAATGCGTGATCGAGCCCCACTTGGAGACCGACGTCATGGAGTTTGGCCTGGCGTTGTGCTTTGTCCTTGGCGTATTCGCCTGTGGTGCGGATCCAGAGGCCATTTGTGCCTTCTAAGCGACCACCCGTGCGTGCATCACGCGTATCGAGCTCGCCCCACAGGAAGTGTGCGGGCACAAAGACGACATCCGTGATATCAACCGAGCGCATCGCCGGGGGCGTAGGACCTTGCCCAACCGTGGGGGGATTGACTATCGTCGGAGGCGTAAAGCCACCAGGATTGGGGCCTGCGTCAACGTCCACAACGGGTGCGACGTTCGTGCTCTTTAAGAACCATTTATTCGCGTCGGGGCCTTCACCTCGGACGAGTTCATATTTGAAGTTCCCTGCGGCGAGTTCTTTTTTGAGTTCAAAGTTTGGGGTTTCCGTGGTGCCATTAAGGGTGATGAGTTCAATCCCCTTTTGGGTCTGTGCCCCCGTGCCTTCTGACTCAATATCGAGCCAAACCTTGTCATGGTTAATCAGAGAGAGGGGACCATGGATAATCACGCGGTCCGTCTTGGCGTTGTCATCCCCTAAGACGGTGTGCATTTGAAGCGTCGATTCGCCGATTAACGTTAGATCCTCAATGTGCAAGGTGTGCGGTTGCCAATTGGGGGTGTTGGGAGTAGAGAGAGCCAACAGCCCTCGGTCCAATGAAGCGCGTTTGAGGGTTAAGTCCCCATTCATCAACCACGTTGAGTCGATGAGGGAAAGGTCCACCGGTACGTTGTGAGGATTGTCTAATGCCCCTTTAATCGTTGTCTTGAGGTTGATGTCTAAAAACACGGATGGGATGTCTCTGCCCAACCGTAAAAAGTGGCCGTCTGCGTCCTCGGTTTCAACCGTGCTGTGGTCATTTAAGGAGAAATGAAGATTGTCGTTGCCCGTAATGTCAAAGGCTAACGAGCGCCCCCGAACGGTGGTGCTCAAAAAGCTCAGTGTCGTCGGCTGAATGCCACTAATGGCTTCAATGGCCGTGGCTTCAGACGTGATGAATTCACTATTTTGGACCAAGAAACGGCCCCCGTTGATGACGGCTGCGCGAGCGCCTTCCCCTTCGGCTTTAACCTTAACGCCTTCGATTTGCATGGCCGACTGATTACCGCCCGACTGCGACCAAATCCCAACGCTTCGTTTCCCTGTTGTGTTGACGCTCGAGTTGGCGACTTTGATATAGGTCTCCTTGGCGTAGACCCCTTTCGCGTCGTTCCCTTCCACGTTTAACGTGACGTCATTGACTTCGATGTGCCCATTATTAGCGGTCGTATTTCCATTGAGAATGCCCGTGGCTTCGTTCCCCGTGACGGTGATCGTGCCTTTCGTCACCTCAATAGCCCCACCATCGGCGTGAGCCCCGATCGGGGCTTGAACGCCTTGGATGTTGAGGGTGAGTTCGTGGGCCTCAATGTTGCCCGAATTTGTGACAAAGAGCCCTTGGTTATTGGCACCCGTGAGGCCAAAGGCTTCGGGTCCAGAGAGGTCGATAGTGGTCTGATTGAGCCGAATCAGGCCAAAGTTTTCGGCTTGGGCACCCGTTAAGGCAATACCTTCACCCGTGAGGGTTTGATTGCTAATTTCAATGTCAGCACCAAGCTTGGTAGAGGTAACCAAGGCTTGCGGCCCTTGGCCTTTAAACGTAATCGCATCGGTAATCGTTAAGACGGAGTCTGCGGAGTTGGTCTGGGGACCCAGGGCGGCCCAGGCGTTATTGAAGAAGGCCAGACTAAGGAGTAAAGCAATGGGTGTTTTGTTCATTTTCAAAATTCCTAGGGACCCTCAACCGTCTAGAGTCGCGTAACGGTTGAGGGTGCTCGATTTGAGGCCAAGGGTTTAGAAGTAACGCGCAAGTACGACGCTCGCATTAAAGCCAGGCTTTAAGTGGTGGTGCTTCGTGGCTTGGAGAGTGGTCGACAGAGTCCAGGTCGGCGCGAGCTGCGCACTCGCTCCCAGGGCTACCCCGACCCCCATGCCGCGGGTCTTTTCTTCTACGGTGACGGCGTTGAAATTGGCTTCCGAAACCGTCATCGTGGCCTTGCCTCCAAAGCGTGGGAGAAGGTCAGCTCGTGCCCACCAACTGGCAACAGGGGTCTCATTGCCAACTTTGAGACTGAGCCTTGCTCCCACGCCGGAGAGCGTGTCGGTCTGGACGGTTTTGCCCGCGACCGCGTAGTCCTTGAGGTGCGTACGCACGTAGGCGATTTGCACTTGGGGCTCAAGGAAAACGTTCTGACCCATAAAGCGGTGACCCGCTTCAAGGGACGTGATCCACTGATGACCGCGCACTTTGGTTTCCTCGACGCCGTTGTTGAGCGTGAAGCGATCCTGCGTAAAGTGCGTGGCGACTTCCACATAGGTGTCGTTAACCGTGCGGGTGGCGATGGCGCCCACGCCCCAACGACGGTTTTTGGCGTCGTGTTCCGGCTTGTCAAAGTCCGCTTTTGCACGACCCACATCCCCCACGAAGCTCACGGACCACGTGTCCGTTAACACGTGATCGAGCCCCACTTGGAGACCGACGTCATGGAGTTTGGCGCGTTGGTTCGTCTTGTCTTTGGCGTATTCGCCCGTCGTGCGAACCCAGAGCCCACTCGTGGTTTCTAAGCGGCCACCCGTGCGGGCATCACGCGTATCAAGTTCACCCCAAAGGAAGTGCGCCGGGACAAAGACCACGTCAGTGATGTCAACCGGGCGCATCGCCGGGGGCGTAGGGGCTTGCCCAAACGTGGGGGGATTAATTAACGTCGGAGGCGTAAAGCCACCCGGGTTGGCGCCGCCGTCGACATCGACCAGGGGAGCGACCTTGGTGCTCTGCAAGAACCATTTGTTCGCGTCTGCCCCAGTGCCACGCACCAAGTCGTATTCGTAGTCACCCGCTTTGGGTTTGGCCTTTAAGCGAATGCCATCAGGCGTCGTGGTGCCGCCCTTAATCGTGATGAGTTCAATCCCTTTTTGCGTTTGATCCCCAGGCCCTTCCCCGAGAATGTCAACGATGAGCTCATGCGAGAAGGTGCCTTCCACCACCAAGCGGTCGGTGATGGAATTGTCACCCCCTAAGAAGGTGCGAAATTCGATCGTGCTGCCCCCAGCGTCGAGGTTCTCCCGAACGGTTAAGGTGTTGCCTTGCGTGCGGGTATTGAGGTCTCGTGAGAGTTTCACCAAGCTCCCAGCGTCTAAACGTAAGCGCGTCACGTCAGCGTCACCCCCGACGGTCCATTGACTGTTCGAGAGCTGAAGTTCGAGCTGGTTATCTTTGCGATCGATCTTCGTCACCCCATTTAACTTCGAGCCCTCATGAGCGCGGATTAAATAGTTTTCGCCATAGGTGTGAACGAAAAGGTTGGCGTCCGACTGGGTCGTCGTACCAAATAAGGTCACGGTCCCCGTGCCATGGAGGAAAAAGGTGGCTTGACCGCTCTTGACGGTGCTGTCACGCAATTCCAAGCTAATCGTTTGGCGCGCCCCATCAAATTGGATGCCCGTTTCATCGTTGTTGGTGATGTGACTCTGATTGAGTCGCACGATGCCGCCGTTCGAGAGATAGAGCGTTCGGGAATATTGACCCCCCGTCGTGATGGTCAAGCCCGTGGCATCGAGCGTTTCGTTCCCGTCGGCGCTGGCGGCCGAGAAATAAATCCCATAGGCGTTGTTACCGTTATTCGTAACGGTGACGTTGTTGAGTGTTGTATCCACGCGTTCCAGTAAGAGCCCCGTGGTGTGGTCGCCCGTTGCGGTAATCGTCGTGTTGTTGACGGTGAGGGTTCCCTTGGGGGCATCGGGGTTAATGTTGCGCGCTTGAATCCCGTAACTGCCGCTGCGGGTATTGACGGCGATCGTGGCGTCCTCCAAGGTGAGCGTGCCGTCACCCAAATACGCCCCTGACAACTCCCCATGATCTGCGTTCGTGCCCGTGATGTTGACGTGTTTAGCCGTCATCGTGGCGCCCTCATGGGCATAAAGCCCAGCGCCACGTTCGCCCTTGAGCGTAATGGTGACGTCTTGAAGGTCGGCTTGAGCGTTTTCAGTCGCTTCAGCGCCGTAGACTTCGTACCCACTCGCGTTAAGGGCACCGCCCGTCATCGTGATGCGCGAGCCTTGACCTTGGGCGACGACGCCGTTAGCGTGGCCAAACTTCGGCCCCGCCACGGATACTGTGGCGTTGGTCAACGTAATGGTGCCTTGGTTTTCGGCTTGGGCGCCCGTCAGGGTATCGACGTGATTGCCCGTCTTCGACAACGAAATCGTGTGACCGTTTACCGTTACTAAAGCACGGTCCCCGGAAGCGGTTACGCCGACGAGGTCGGTCGTGGGGTCGTTGATTTCAACGTCGTCTACCAGGGTGAGGTTTCCAGCTTGGGTCAAGCTGTGTGGACCCGTCGAGGCGACGGCAGAGCTCATTAAGACTGAGGCCAATAAAAGCGAAAGCGGCGTTTTTGTCATAGTTCTATCCTTTAAGCCCCACCGCTGATTTCCTAATGTCAGCGGGGGTGGGTTGAGACTTGAAAAGGGGCGAATCGCTGGAGTCGCACAAACGGATCCGAGACGAGGAAAGAAACTAAAAGACAGGGCGTCTCGGTCTGTTTCCACCGAATCTATCAATGCTTTTTTGGGTCGACAACGCAAAAAATTGGGTGAAAACCCCAGCAAAAATGACAGCAAACGACAGGGAAAAATTCCTGTTGTCTGGTTTTCGATACGGTATTTCTGCCAAATGGATGACAAGGGGGCGTGACTCCCCAGTGTTTTGCTTCTGAATCAAGGAGAGATAACTGGGCAGTGAAAATTTCGGAATGCTTAATTTGTGTGAGGTATGTGTAGAGGGTGTTTTGACTTACACAGAAAGAATCCAAAAAGGTAATAGAAATCAATGACTAATAAAATCTTTATATAAAAGCCATTGAAAAAATTATGGATTTCTAGTGGGGTTGAGGAGGGGGTTGTTGTCCCTTTGCTACGATTTTTCCAGACGCAAAAAAGGGTGCCTTCCGAATCGAAAGGCACCCTGAAAGGGGCGAGAAGGGGGTTACTTCAAGACTTTAACGAGTTCGCCACCGAGCTTTTGAAGGAGAACCTCTGCAATCGCATTGGACGAGGTATTCCCCGCCGTTAAGTTCCCGTTTTCATAGCTCACGTTTTGAATCACCAAGGTCT
>JAHHRF010000085.1 GCA_020025955.1 Sutterella sp. | reverse complement strand
TCGCCAGCCCGGGCGAATGGGCTCGTCCGACAAGGGGCCGTAGTGCGCCAAAAAGCCAATCACGGGCGCTTGAGGCTGCTGCGTAAAGGTGCGTGCAGGTAACGTCGCATAGAGCACCCCTTTGGGGGTGAGTTCCACATCGACACACCCTAAATCACGAAACGTTTGCGCTAAGGCTTCCAAATGGGGAAGCAGTCGCTCCCCCTCACTGATCAGCCCCAAGGGCGTATTCATGAGACGAAGTAAGCGCTGTAAGGTTTCGGATAAATCCGCAAAGTCGATATTGGTCTGCGTCATAACGGAAGCGTCACGCAAAAAAGAAACTAAGAATTATTCGTTGACGTCGTCTTCAACGTGGGGGTCATCAAAGGCTTTACGCGAGGCGTAGAGATAAACCGCCATGGAGTAGATCGTCAAAACGGCCGCCACAATGATGAGCACGGTGCCAATCGCTGCGACATTCACGTCGCCCGTGAAAAACGGCGTAGCAATCGTCAACGGATCCCACCAAAGCAAACAGGGAATCGCCGTCATCTGGGCAATGGTTTTAATCTTCCCGAAGATGTTGACCTTCACTAAGCCCGATTCCCCAATCTTGGCCATCCATTCACGAAGGGCAGAGACCGTAATTTCACGACTGATGATAATCACAGCCCAGAGTGCATCCAAGCGCCCTAACCACACCAAGGCAACGAGACTCATCGCCACCAAGAGCTTATCCGCGACGGGGTCCAAAAACGCCCCCATACGCGTAGCCCACCCGTGATAGCGGCGTGCTAAATACCCATCCAGCGCATCCGTCAAACTCGCCACGCAGAATAAAACACAGGTGAGTTGATTAATGGTGTGCGTCGACAACCAGCTCGTCGGAACGTAAAAAAGGGCCATCACCAGGGGCATCATCCCGATGCGCATCCAGGTGAGCACCATGGGAACATTCAGACGAAATGGGGGTTTAAGTTTCGGCATAAAGAAGGCGTTGGTTTAAAGAATGGGGAAAGCGTAATTTACGACGTTACCACATCTTTCCGTACTCAGTCAGTGGGTTGTGTGTGAAAGGCCTGATAGATTTTAAGGGCGAGCGCACGAGAAATCCCGTCGACGCGTGCAATATCCTCGACCCCGGCATTGCGAAGTTGTTTGAGTCCCCCAAAGTACGTGAGCAATTTAGCGCGGCGTTTGGGTCCAATCCCTTCTAAATCCTCAAGGCGCGATACCCCACGGGCTTTGGCGCGTTTAGCGCGCATCCCCGTGATCGCAAAGCGATGGGCTTCGTCACGGATTTCCGCCACGAGCATTAAGGCACGCGACAAGCGCCCGGGCACAATCGGGGCACGACGCACCCCATCAATTTCAGGAAAGACCAAGGTTTCTAACCCCACTTTGCGGCCTTCCCCCTTGGCAACCCCCACAATGTGGCTCGTATCCAACCCGAGTTCATCAAAGACTTGGCGTGCCATTTCCACTTGCCCACGGCCCCCGTCAATGAGGACGATATCGGGCAACGTTGCCTCCCCTTGCGTGACGGGTTGATAGCGACGCGTTAAGACTTGGCGCATGGCGGCGTAGTCGTCCCCCGGGGTGATGTCCGTGATGTTAAAGCGGCGATACGCTTTGGAATTCATCTTCCCTTCGCTAAAGACCACGCAACTCGCTTGGGTGGCTTCGCCTGCGGTGTGCGAAATATCAAAGCACTCAATACGAAGGCGGTTAAGGTCCCCGTCTTCGGGTTCAATGTCGAGTAACTCCACCAATTCACGAAGGCGTGTTTGCTCCGTGGCCGATTCACTCACATGACGAGAAAGCGCCACTTCCGCGCCCTGTCGACACATCTCTAACCACTGACGACGAATGTCACGGGGGTCCACCACGACGCTCACCTTTCGCTCGGCCATCGTGGTTAATCGGTCGGAAAGTTCCGTCTGAAGCGCGCGTTTACGGTCCAGCCCCAAGCCTTCCGTGTCCACAATCACCACGATCGGGATGGGAAGGTTGGCGTAATGCTGCAGGGCAAAGGCTTCCAATACGTCATCCACATCAGGGCGCGCCGCGTCGCTGCGAGTCGACAAACTGGGAAAATGCGCACGGTCCCCTAAATGACGGCTCCCGCGCACCATGGCAAGATTCACGCAATAAAACGTCCCATCGGTGACCACGGACAAGATGTCCGCATCAATGTCGCCTCCCGTGGTATCCATCGTTTGACGTTGTTGAACGGTGGAGAGCGCCGCCAAGCGGTCACGCCACTGAGCGGCCTCTTCAAAGCGCCAGGCTTCGCTCGCTTCCCACATCGCCTTTTCGTATTGGGCTTGGATTTCCCCCGTGCGCCCCATTAAAAAGCGCTCGGCTCGGGCGATGTCACGCGCATAATCCGCTTCACTGATTTTCCCCACGCAAGGGGCCGAACAGCGACCAATTTGCCCCAACAGACAAGGCCGCTCACGGTGAGCGAAGACCGCGTTTTCGCAGGTACGTAACCCAAAGGCCTTTTGCATGATCTGAATGGCTTCACGCACCGCGGTGGAGTTGGGGTACGGCCCAAAGAAGCGACTTTTTTTATCCACCCCGCCACGATAGTAGGAGAGACGCGGAAACGCCTCGGGACCAAACTTCACATAGGGGTAGCTTTTGTCGTCTCGAAAGAGAATGTTGTACTTAGGGTTGAGCTCTTTGATGAGGTTATTTTCCAGCAATAAGGCTTCCGCCTCATTACGGGTCACCGTAATGTCTAAACGGGCAATTTGGGAGACCATCAAGCGAATGCGCGGGGATAAGTCGCTTTTTTGAAAGTACGAGCTCACACGCTTTTTCAAGTCGCGCGCCTTCCCCACGTAGAGACACGCCCCATCACGGTCGTAATACCGATAGCATCCCGGCAAATGCGGGAGCGTCGGGAGCACCGTACTGGGATCAAACGTGGGGAGTTCACTAGTCTCCAACAGCGTTTGGGGTTCTTGATTAGAGGGCGTCTCAGACATAGATGAATTTCGACTCAACAGACAGCGCCAAAAGGCGTTTAGGGATGGCTTCATTGTACCGTAGCCCTCACGGGTTCAATGCCGTTCCCTGCCCCATAAAGGACTAGATGAGGCATCTCCCATTTGAGTGCTTACCTTTTCCTCGCATATCGCTTACACTTTAGGGAAAGTACGAATCTAGCTTTTACTTACGCCATTTGGCTAAGCAAAAAAGCGGATTTCACCCCCAATCTCCCTGGAGTCACGCATGTCCCCTTCCCCCTTGCCCTTGGACCCTCGTCCTAACGGGGCTTTAATTTTTTGTCGCGTGATTGATAACTTTGGGGATGCGGGGGTCACGTGGCGACTCGCCAGGCGCTTTTCCGCCCTCGGCATTCCGGCCACCCTCGTGATTGACCGCGTGGATGTGCTCGCCAAACTCGTCCCTGAACTCGACTCCCCCTTGCGTGACTTTACGTTTGAAGGGAACCCCGTCCGTCCTGTGGGTGAAACCGCCGAGGTCACCGTTTGGGATTGGGAGACGTTTGAAAAAGCCTTAGCGGATACCGACCCCCAGTGGGAAGCGGCACGCCTTCCAGAACTCGTCTTTGAAACCTTTGGCTGCCGGTTACCCGACGCCTTAGAAGCGCGTTTAGCCGAGGTTGCCGATAACCCGCGTCACCTCACCTACAACCTCGAATACCTCTCCGCGGAAACGTGGGTCGAAGACTCCCACAATGTGTGGGGGTTACACCCTCGCCTTCCCATTAAGAAACTTTGGTTTTTCCCGGGCTTCACCGACAAAACGGGGGGCGTCATCATTGAAGAGCCCTTAAAAGCGGAAGTGGTGAACTGCGAAAAGACGAGTACGCCCGAGAAAAAGCAAACGGTATTGCGTGCCTTGGGGCTCCACCCCGACGGGTTAACCTTTTTCATCTTCACCTACCCCGAAAATGATTTAACGGCGTTAACGAACCACTTGACGGCGCTCTCGAAAAAGCACCCCGTCAATGTGATGTTGGCGCCGGGCGTTGCGGGCGATACGCTTTACCGTCATTTGCAGTCTTCGGACACGTTGCGGTTACGCAAAATGCCCTTTGTGTGTCAGCCCGAATTTGACGCCGTGCTGCGTCTGGCGGACATTGCCATCATTCGTGGGGAAGACAGCTTTGTACGCGCCCAATTAAATGGGAAGCCCCTGCTCTGGTCCATTTACCCCACAGACGATCAAGCGCACTTGATTAAGTTGGATGCCTGGTTAGATCGTCTTCGTCCTTTGTTTGAGGATGAAGAAACGTACCTCGCGTGGCGAGAAGTCCCTGAAGCGTGGGTGAAGGGGTCGTTAACTGAGTCCGCCTTTATTCGCTGGTGCGAAGCGTTGCCCACGTGGACGACGATCGCTACCCAATGGCAAAACGAACTCTTTGACCGCGGGGATTTGGTGCTTCACCTTGTCGCCCGATGGCAACAAGCACAAGACGAAGCGCAGTAAAACGAAAAAAGAACGACAAGGGGGTTCAGACACCCCGCGTTCACGCCCAACAGGCGCTAAAAAGTCTGATAAACTAAAAGGCTATTTTTGGGTTCGCTCGAACCCCCTTCGTAGGTGTTGCCCATTGGCGGCGTCGTCCAACGAAGTTATTTTGAAATCTGATAAGGGAAATCAATCGATGAAAACCGCTCAGGAACTCCGCATGGGTAACGTCTTCATGGTCGGCAAAGACCCCATGGTCGTTATGAAGTCCGAATACTCCAAGGGGGGCCGTGGCGCCTCCACCGTCAAGATGAAGATGAAGAATCTTTTGACGGGCGCCTCCTCGGAAACTGTTTTCCGCGCTGATGACAAGTTTGAAGACCTCATTCTTGAGCGTAAGGAAGTCACCTACTCCTACTTCGCTGATCCGCACTATGTCTGGATGGACGAAGAATACAACCAGTACGAAGTCGACGCTGACGTGATGGCTGAAGCCCTCAAGTACCTCGAAGACGGCATGCCCGCTGAATGTGTCTTCTACGAAGGCCGTCCGATCTCCATCGAATTGCCGACGATGCTCGTGCGTGAAGTGACCTACACGGAACCCGCTGTTAAGGGTGACACCTCCGGTAAGGTCATGAAGCCCGCCAAGATCCCGACCGGCTTCGAAATCTCCGTTCCCGCCTTCGTTGAAGTCGGCGACAAGATCGAAATCGACACGCGTACCGACGAATACCGTAACCGCGTGAAGTAATCTTCACTCTGGGTTAGGTACTCCGCATCGAGTACAAGAAAAAGCCTGATTCCCTAGGGAGTTAGGCTTTTTTTGCATTCTAGAGTGACTGTTTTCGCGTGTTAGAATGATTTCAACACATTCAAATAAGGGGCGCTCTCCCCTTTACGCAAAGGACTCATTCATGAAACGACTCATCCCCCTCATGCTCGGGATCATGCTCACGGGGTGCGGAACCACGCAACCTCAGCACGGGACGGCACCCGAAAAGACGCCTGCCCCCACGAACG
>JAHHRF010000084.1 GCA_020025955.1 Sutterella sp. | reverse complement strand
GTGACACGGCCCTTTTCAAAGGTGGGCTTATTGCGAATGCGCTCATAGGTAACACGTTCACCCGGCAAGGCGCCTTCAATAAACACCACTTTGCCGTCATTGTGGGCCACGCCACGACCTTCTTGGTCGAGTCGTTCCACGTCTACTGTGAAATATTCAGGGATTCTTTCTTTACGTCGGGCCATTCGCCATCTCCAAAAAAACCAAAGTCGATCGAACTTCACCGACCGACTGTCATAAAAAAAGTGAGCTTTGTTCAAAGAAGAACAAAACCCACTTTTTGGGGTGTGTGAACTTTATCAAAAAGCGCACGCCTTGTCAGAAAAGGCCAGATTTAAATTCTTAGGGCTTGGGTAAGAATTTGAGCGGATCCACAGGACGCCCCTTCTGGCGCACTTCAAAGTGAAGGCGCGGACTCTTGGCATCGGTCGAGCCCACTTCAGCGATCTTTTCACCCGCACGCACCTTTTGCTTGGTCTTCACCACGAAGCTGTCACAGTGCGCGTACGCGGTCACGAGGTTGTTAGCGTGCTTGATGATGACGAGCTTGCCAAAACCCTTCACGCCCGTGTTCGCAAATAAGACTTCCCCGTCCATTGCGGCCACAATCACGTCACCCTTCTTCCCATCGATATCGATCCCCTTGTTGCTCGGGCTAAAGCCCTCCAGGATACGACCCTTAATCGGCCAGAGCATACGGGTACCCGGCACCACCTTCGGGGTGTCCACGCGAGCGCTCGAAACAGCGCCAACAGGTTCAACGGGCTTCACGGCTTCCACGGGCTTCACTGGGGCAACGGGTGCCACGGACTCAACGCGCGTCGTCGCGGGTTTCACCGTGGCCACCACGGGCTTCGTATCCGTCACGCCATGATTGGTCGAAATCGCATTCACACGCACGTTGGCGTTCGGGCTATAGGGACGCGCTTCACGCACGCTTTGGGGCAAGCGCAAAATCGTGCCCTTACTCATCTGCGTGGGGTCCTTAATGCCATTTAAAGCCATCAACTGCTGGGGATCTAACCCGAAGCGGTAGCTGATGTTATAGATCGTATCGCCATCGACCACTTGGTGGACGCGCCCCGAGTCACGGAGTTTGCCGTCTGCCTTCTGGGCCGGCGCCGTCACGACCTTGTGGCCACGACGTGCATCGGTCGTGTAGGTGGAGCCGTCCGTAATCGTTGCCGGGCGAAAATCCGTGGAGGTACACGCCGTTAAGAGTAAAGCACCACTGGCCGTTAAGCCTAAGCAGGCAAGCTTCATCAGTTTCTTTGTCATGGTCACAATAGAGTTAGGAAAATTCGAACAGGGGTGTGGCGCGTCATCGGCGTTACCGAGGGGCCTCAAGCCCCCTTCTCGTGCGCGCTCGCACTCCCCACTTTTAGACATCCTTTAAGGATACAAAATTTGTTTGTCCTGAGACAGGGTTTTCAGATTTTGTCACCCTTTTTGCGTTTCCGCCCAGGCTTTGAGTCCCTCAACGCGGTGGTGCGCCGTGAGATCAATCTGTAAGGGCGTAATCGAAACGTAGTCGTTGGCGGTGGCCCAGAAGTCGGTGCCTTCGCTCGCGTCATCAGGTTGCCCCGCAGCCCCCAACCAATAGATGGGGAAACCGCGCGGACTCATTTCACGAATCACATTTTCGGCATAGTGGCGACGCCCTAAACGTGTGGCACGAATCCCCTTTAATTCGTCATAGGGCTTGTTGGGGATGTTGACACTTAAGAGCATCGGCTCGTGCGGGACGCCAGCGGCCTTTTTCGCTTCCTTTTCTTTTAAGAAGCGCTCAACGACTTCTTCGGCGATGCGCGCGGCATCGTCTAAGTGCGCCCACCCTTTTTCAATCTGGGAAAACGCAATCGCGTCCACCCCAAAGAGGTAGCCTTCGATGGCGGCGGCCACAGTCCCCGAATAGAGGGTATCTTCCCCCATGTTGGCGCCACAGTTAATCCCCGTTACCAATAAGTCGGGGCGAGGCAATAAACCCGTTAAGGCCACGTGCACGCAGTCCGACGGCGTCCCCGAGATGACGTAGAGGTTCTTGTCTTTTTGATGCTCTACCGTCAGGGGGCGAGTTAACGACAAAGAGTTCGACGCGCCCGAGTGATTGTGCTCTGGGGCGACCACCGTAACCGTCCCGAAACGCTGCATCGCCTTGGCTAAAGCGTCAATCCCGGGGGCACGGTAACCGTCATCGTTAGAAATCAAAATATGCATGGCGCGTGACCTTCTTTGAGTAATTCGTAAAGTTTTAAGACTAATCGTCAAATCATAGCCCAAAGCGCTTTCCCTCGCGGCAAAAGGCCTACAACGCTACTTTGCAACCAAGACACTACTTATCCAGTCCCCAATCTCGTCGCTTCACTAACTAGGGTTTTCCAGCAATTACACAGTCTTCGAGTCGTCCTGAAAAACAACGCGATAGAATCACGCATCAATTATTTTTTTTACTCGTCATCATGCGTAAGTTTCTTTTACTCACCTTAGTCTGCAGTGCTCTCGGCTTAACGGGGTGCACGTCCTCCAAATACTCCCAAGTGATCAAAGAGCCCGTCACGACCGTGATGGAACAAAACCCTGGCAAGGCCGTTGTCGCGATTTATCGCAATAAACTCCAAGCCTCGGGCTTTGCTGTACCCGTTGCCGTCTATAAGGCGGATACCTTGGGCTACCAATACATTGGGGTGCTGAGTCTCTGGACCTACACCGCCACCGCATTGGAACCGGGCGAATACATCTTCGTAACGGGGGGACAGGGTCAATCCGCAGCCCGCGTCAACGTTGAAGCCAATCGCCTGTACTCGATGGGGATCATCTACGCCCCCAAGAATTGGCACCATGCGTTTGACTTCTACAAAGGGGTAGAAGGCAAAAAGTTAGTGGGGTACCTCAACGACTATAATCGCGTGATTCCCAATGTATTAGGGGAGCAGCACCCGGGCAACGTCATGAAGACGAAGGTTGGTCACATTCAGCGCTTGGGCGCCCCGACGGACTTTCTCTTAACCCCTGAAGACGGGATGCCTTTTGAAGAAGTCAAGGCACTCTTCGACAAGGACGCGGGAAAATAACCGCCTTCTGTATACGAAAGGGCTCTAACTTAAAGCCCACTTTTTCTTTCACTCTTTCTTTCACTCACCCATGCGTAAGTTTCTTATTCTCTCTTTAGTTTGTAGTGCCCTCGCCTTAACGGGTTGCTCCGCCTCGAAGTTTTCCCGTGTCGTCCGCGAACCCGTGACCACGGTAATGGAAGCGCAACCCGCTCAAGCTGGCGTTGCCTTTGTTCGTACGACCGCCTTTGGCGCAGCCATTTCTGCTCCGATTGCGTGCTACAAAGAAGAACTCGATGACTACCGTTTTTTAGGGGTCTTAAACGCGCATGAAAGCGTGTTGGCCATGTTAGAACCTGGTCGCTACGTCTTTGTGGTGGGGGGAGAAAGCCAGTCCGCCGTCAAAGGGGACCTCGAAAGCGGGAAACTCTACGCCCTTCGCGTGAGCCCTCGTTTTGGCTGGTGGAAAGCACGCTTTAAACTCAAGCGCGTCGAAGTGGATGCCGAACTCGCTCAGGACTTGAAGAAGTTGCGCCGTGTTGAGCCTAATTCCTTAGGGCTTCGCAAAATGGCTCGCAAAATGGAAAAGAAGGTCAACGTCATCAAGAACGCTGGGGCGCCTGACTTCCTCACCTTAGAGGCAAAAGACGGGATGCCTTTTGAAGAATTCAAGGTGCTTTTTGACGCCACTTCGAAGTAAAATCCCTTCACTCAGCAAAAGGGCTCGACGCTGTATCGAGCCCTTTTTCTTCGTTAACGCCTTTCTTTTGAGTTCTCTCATGCGTAACCTTCTTCTCTCCACGCTCTGTGGTGCCCTTCTGCTCTCTGGGTGCACGATGACGAAACATTCCCCCGTCACCGATGAACCCATTACGGCCACGATGGCTCAAAACCTTAACCGCGCGGTGCTTACGCTCTATCGCGATCAGGAATTGGGCGCAGCGCTCCCTGCCCCCATCGCCCTTTATAAGGCTGATCAGTCGGGTTACGAATTCCTTGGCATTGTGAGCTTTGACACCTATACCGTCGCCACGTTGGAGCCAGGCGAATACCTCTTGGTTTCGGGCAACTTAGGCGAAGGCTTTGCCCGCATTCACGTGGCGGCCCACCGCGTCTACACCGTAGAAATCGTTTTAGCCCCGCAAGACTCGCGTCACGACTTTGACTTCGTGAAGGCGGACTTAAACGAAGCGCTCATGGGCGAACTGAAGTCCTTTGACCGTGTACTCCCTGGGAACCCTAAAGAACTTCATCAGGGTGAACTGATGATGCGTAAGGCCAAAACCATTCAAGAAGAATTAGCCAAAGACGAAAAAGACGGGAAAGACCTCCCGCCCTTAGTCTTAACGCCCGAGGATGGGCTCACCTTTGAAGCCTTCCAAGCGCTCTTTGATAAAACCCCTGCGAAGGCGCGTTAATCCCCCCAAAAAAGAAAACCCTTCACTCTCGAAGAATTCTCTAAATTCTCAAAGAGGAAGGGTTTCTTCTTTGGCGCTTTGTTGAAGGCGGGTCAGTCAGTTGACCCGCTCCAAGAACGTCCCTTTAGAACGCACGCTCTAAGGTCACCGACGCACGCACGGCCGGCTTCACACCGACGTGCTTCGTGACAAAGGTGCTCCCCGTCACACGCCAGTTGGCATCGAGTTGGCGGGTGCCGCCTACCCCGAGCCCAACGCCCATCGCGCGGCCCTTTTCTTCGAGGGCAACCGAATTGAAGCCCGCTTCACTCACCGTCACACGGGCCTTACCCCCGAAGCGCGGTAAGAGATCAGCGCGTGCCCAGACGTTATAGCGTTGACGCTCTGCGCCCACCTTAACCCCGACACGAACGCCCACACCGTCCAGGCCGTCGGTACGAACCGTTTGCCCATTGAGGGTGTAGTCCTTCATCGTGGCACGCGTATAGGTCACTTGAGCCTGCGGTTCGACATAGTACGCCCCCTTACGGTTAAAGCGATACCCCGTCTCAGCCGACAGGTAAACGTTTTGACCACTCACCTTGGTGTAGCGGTTACCGCTCGACACCGTATAGCGATCCTGGGTCCAACGTGCCACCAAATCAACGTAAGCCGACTCGGTCGTGCGGGTCAAAATAGCCCCCACACCCCAACGCTTATCCTTGATGGCATCGCCCTCGACCGTAAAGGTGGCCTTAGCGCGCGAGGCTTCCACAAAGAGGGTGCCACGCCACTGGTTACCCAAGTCGCGTTCCACCCCGAATTGAGCCCCATAGGTGTGCGTATCGGCCTGATGCCAACGGTTGCTCTTCGTATGAGCCCCCTTTACGCGAACCCAGAGGGAACGATCCGACGTGTGCGACTGCTGACCGCCAACACGTTCGTCAAAGGTGTCCATTTCGCCCCACCACATGGCCGTGGGCAAGAGGTGCACGTGCGTCGTATCCACGTCAGGCATTGCAGGCGT
>JAHHRF010000083.1 GCA_020025955.1 Sutterella sp. | reverse complement strand
CTTGTTGAGGATTAGAGGAGGGAGCCATGAGTAACGCCTAAATACTGAAAACCGGAAGTCACCCGGGTGAAACTCTCAATATGATAGCGCCGTACATTTTTACCCGGGCGAAAACGATGCAAAAAATGTGTGAAATACCTTTAAGAGGTGATAGACCTCCTTTCACTCGCGCAGTGCACCGGCGACGCCATGAGCAAAAAAGCCCGCAGAATGCTTCGACGGGCTTCGTGAAAAGTCGAGTTTATTCAACACCCTGTTCATTTAAACGGCGGTAGGAGTCGCATCCCACTTGGTAACCACTGTCACAAGCCCTGCCGAACCAAAACTTAGCCAGTTTTAGATGCTGTTTAGTTCCTATGCCCATTTCGTACATGTCGCCTAACGAATTTTGTGCAAACACATTCCCACCGCTAGCACCCATTTTGGTCCACTTCAACGCCTCAGTGAGGTCTTGACGTGTTCCTCGACCAGTAGCATACAGTTCTCCCAATAAAAATTGGGCAGTGGCGATCTGCTTGTAGTCACCTTTGTTTTTTACAGCCTTTTGCAATACCTGAAAGGCTTGGTGATACTCTTTGTCGCTCACGAGCAGAACGCTATAGGCGACTTGGGCATTCAAATAATCTTGTTCGACCGCTCGTTCTAGCCATTGCAAGGCTATTTTTTCATTTTTCGGTAAGTCAACACCCTTTCTATACAGGGAGAAGAGTAAGAACTGCGCTTCCGCATGTCCATTTTGAGCAGCTTGCGTTATGAGCTCGTTAGATTTTTTAATGTCTTGTTTTACGCCTATCCCCGAACGGTACATTTCTCCTAAGGAAAATTGCGCTATTGAACTTCCGAGCATGGCGGCTTTTTCAAAGGCAATAGCACTTAATTGATATTTTTTATCTGCAAAGAAGAGTGTTCCTTGGATGGTCAGTGCTTCAGGATCATTGGTGGCGGCGGCGATAGCAATCAGTTGTGTGCTTTTCTCATAGTCTGGCTTACCCCCAATGCCACTGGCGTAGAGGAATGATAATTCGATAAGAGCTGGGGCGAATTTCTGCTCAGAGGATTTCGTCAACCACTTGATGGCTTCTCCAAGATTCATTTTGACACCGTATCCACCGAGATAGGCCTTACCGAGAAGGTGTTGCGCTTTTGGATCATTAGAATTGGCCGCTTGAGCAAGCCAAAACATTCCTTTCCCGGGATTTTTTTCAAAGCCATCACCCTTAAGGAAGCGTTCGCCTGCCATAGTTTGGGCTAGAACACTCCCATTTTTAGCGGCCTTTTCTACCCATTTTTGCGCTTCATTGTTAGCTCGTAGTTCCAAAAGGTGGGAGCCATGGAGGAACTGTGCTTCAGCATGCCCCAATTCAGCAGCTTTCTTGAAGTATTGGTGAGCTTCGTCGTCGTTGTTCGCTCTTTGCGCGCTCATGCCTTTTTCAAAAAAGCTCTCCGCTAGGGACTGAGTTGCTTGAGCGGTTTGAGAAACCGATTCTTGGGCCACACTTGCACCTACGAAACTAGCAAGGGACATTGAAACAACCGTGGCGAGCACTAAACGACGCATGAGGGGCTCCAAACAGTAATGACAAAAGAATTCTATCTCTCATAGAGGTCTGAGATATGGCTTAATACGTTACAAAATATCTCTTAAATTGTTTGTGTCCTTAGGTTTTTTTGGTAAACCCTAAGGAAGTATTTTTGAGCTAACAATCGCGATTTGTCTTTGTTGGGGGGCTAAGATTCGTGGAAAATAATCCCCGTTGACTGTTCGTCGAACGGGGTTTTGTTATTGGCGTTCATCCCGAAACAGGTTGAGGAAAGCCTGATAGGCAAAGCGACGTTGCCGAGCGTTACCGGTCATTTCTTGGAGAAGTCCGAGTTTTACAAAGTCCTCCACCATTTTCGATGCCGTTGGATAACTAAGCTTTAAATCCTTTGCGACATGACTAATCTCGATCAAGGGGCGGGCTTCAAGGATTTGGAGTAAGGCAAGCCAACGCTCGAGCACGTCCTTACGTAACGATTGAGCTTCCTGTGTCAATAACGCTTTATTTTGGTCATGGAGCGTATTGAGTTGATGGATGGTGAGGAGTGCTTCATTGATGGCTGTTTCGATTGCACGCAAAAAGAACTTAACCCAGGCTTCATAACGTCCATCAGTACGCACGGCATTGAGTCGCTCATAGTATTTGCCTTGGTTGAGCTTCAGAAAGAAGGAAGGGGCAATCAATAGCTTGGGAAGTACTCCAGATTGCTTTAAGTAAAGGAGCACTAGGATTCGTCCCAAACGACCATTGCCGTCACTAAAAGGATGAATCGTTTCAAATTGGTAGTGAATTAAGGCTGCTTTGATGAAGGGATTAAGCTCGTCGTTCGTATGAATGTAGCGCTCTAAATCCTCTAGGGCTTCAAGCATTGACTCAGGGCAAGGGGGAATAAAGGAGGCTTCACGTAACGAACTCCCTTTAGGTCCAATCCAGTTTTGCGTAGTTCGAAAGAGACCAGGTGCTTTATCGTGACTTTGCCCGGGATGATGTTTCATCAACACTTTATGCGTTTGACGTAGTAGCTCGAGGCTAAGCGGTTGGTCTTCCGTCGTTTCGAGGGCGTTTAGCGCAAAGGTGATCGCTTCCTCATTCGCAAGAAGGTCAGCAACTGCCCCGTGTGCATCTTGGGTAAAGAAGTCATCGAACGTGACGTTTAGCCCTTCAATCTGAGAAGAAAAGAGGGCTTCTTTACGGGTGAGTGAGCGAAGCAAGGTGTCCGCATTCTCATTGGTCTCGCCATAGGCTTCTAATTGCCCCAGCCCTTTATAGATGCGTAATAAGCAGTCCCACATTTCCGCATCAACGATTAGAGGTGGAGAGGGCGGTAGCTTAGCGGGGACAAAAGTGTTAACCGTAAGGTCGTCAGACTTCGATGGGTGAAGATAGCCCGATCGGGGAGAACGGCAATGCATAAAGAATCCTTGAAAGACCAGCTTTTATCTAAGGATAGGCAGAGCGATTTCAATTAACAAGTTGAGGACTTGATGGGATTGAGAGGTGGGTCATTTATCTGTCGCTGGCTGGGTCAAAAAGCTGTCGTTTCGCCATGGATCCCTTGGTGCGTCGGAAAACGACAATAAGAACTGTCCACTTCAATTGGAGAAAACGCAGTTTAAAAGTGCACAGGAAGCGCAGTGAGAAAGTGCACAGGCGCCAGCAAAAACGGTGGGTCACTTACTTGTCGCTGGGGTGGGTCATTTACCTGTCGCTGGCTGGGTCAAAAAGCTGTTGTTTCGCCATGGATCCCTTGGTACGTCGGAAAACGACAATAAGAACTATCCACTTCAATTGAAGAAAACGCAGTCTAAAAGTGCACAGGAAGCGCAGTGAGAAAGTGCACAGCTAACGCAGTGAGAAAGTGCACAGCTAACGCAGTGAGAAAGTGCACAGGCGCCAGTAAAAACGGTGGGTCATTTATCTGTCGCTGGCTGGGTCAAAAAGCTGTCGTTTCGCCATGGATCCCTTGGTGCGTCAGAAAACGACAATAAGAACTGTCCACTTCAATTGGAGAAAACGCAGTTTAAAAGAGCACAGGAAGCGCAGTGAGAAAATGCACAACTAACGCAGTCTAAAAGTGCACAGCTAACGCAGCGAGAAAGTGCACAACTAACGCAGTGAGAAAGTGCACAACTAACGCGATGAGAAAGTGCACAGGTGACTCTAAAAACAAGAAAGCCCGCGGATGAGGCCCGCGGGCTAGAGGAGGGTATAGAAGAACGCCCTCACTTCAAAAACGCCAAAACATCTTCGCCCTTGGCGTCATCTGTTAAGAGCACGTCAGCATAAGGGGCTAATACAGGTTTTGGATTCACGCCAATAGCCCAATCCACGAGCTTAAACATCCCCACGTCGTTAGCGCCATCCCCAAAGGCCCAGGATGAGCCCGGTTCCTTGGCTAAGGCCTCTTTGACAATTTGTGCTTTCCCGTCGCCTGTAACGATGGCGCCAGTGAGTTCCCCTGTCATCTTGCCTTCGTCATCAAAAACGGGGGTATTGGCGTAAACCGTCTCCACATTTAAGCGTTTGGCAACGGCTTCACACATGGGCATTAAACCGCCTGAGATCATCACCACGTGCGTGCCATGACTCTTGAGTTCTGCAATGAGTTCTCGAAACCCTGGGCGCAGCGTTAAGCGTTCACCTACCTGGATTAAATCCTCTTTCGTTAAGCCTTTGAGTAACGCAAGGCGCGCAAGAAGACTCGGGAGAAAGTCCATTTCCCCCTTCATGGCCGCTTGCGTAATGGTGGCAATCTGGTCACGCACCCCAAGAAAGTCCCCCAAGGTGTCAAGGCACTCTTCAAGCACCAAGGTTCCATCCATATCAAAGAAGGCCCAGGTGGGGGCGCTCAAAGGCGTGATCGATGAATACACACGAAGCCCCTCAGGGACCGTCTTATTTTGAATCGCTTCCCAATGTGCCGGGGTGAGTCCCTCAATACGAAGGCCCCCTGCCACGACTTTCGTGGGGGTGGCAACCGAAGCCGGCCACCCCTCTTCAGTTGTAAGAGAGCAAACGAAAGCGGACGCTAACTCATCGGGCCCAAGGATAGTGAGGGCGCCATCTTCATCATTAAGTAAACGGGCTTGATGACGACGAACAAAGCGTGGCGAGCGGACAAATAAGGGTGAGACGCTTTTCATGATGGTCTCCAAATGGAAACGAAAAGGTTAAAGGTGTCCATTTATTGTACAAGTCGTTACGACCTTCTAAGGCTAACCCGCATGACAATCCGTAACGAAGGTGAGTAGTATTGGACTTAGGGTAACCCCTATTCGAAGGGTCGGATAGAGCCTGATCTTGGCGTTGTGAAATGAAGATTCACCCTGGTAGGTCGTTAAACAAAGGAGATTCATATGAAGAACGCTTTCAAAAAAACGGTGCTCGTCTCGAGCGCGTTATTGGCCCTGGGTTTGGGGGCAACCTCCGTCTCTGCATCGGCTTTTGACGATGCCAAGGCGTGGGTAAAAGAAGGGGTTTCCATCGGTAAAGAAGGGGCAAAAGAAGGGTGGGGCGCCGTGAAAGACGGTGTCAAGTCTGGCTGGGATGCCACCAAAGAAGGGGCGAGTAAAGTCGCAGAAAAGGTCGAAGACAAGGCCGATGATGGCTGGGACAAGACCAAAGACAAAGCCGGGGACGCTGCCGAATGGATGGGTGAAAAGGCCCAGGACGGGGGCTCTTGGTTAAAGGAAAAGGCTGCGAGCTTAAGCGGTAAGCCCTCTGAAACCAATCAAAAGCGTTTTGAAGAGCTCGTTAAAGCCGCACGCGCGGGCTCTCAGAAAGCCCAATACCGCTTAGCAGAATGCTATGCCCGTGGGTATGGGGTCCCGAAGAACATGGATTCCGCCACGGTTTGGCTCAAAGAAGCAGCACGCGCTGGCTACAAGCCCGCACTGCGTCGCTTGGTCTCCTGGTACACGAAGGGGACGTTGGATGGCAATGACCCGGATCGCGCTGAACTCTTTCGTTTAGCTTGCGAACAAGGCTTTAAGCGTGCGTGTGAGTAATCACTAAAGCGCGTTAGCACTAAAACCAGAGAAGGAGAGGGTGTCCTCGTGGGACACGCCTCTCCTTTTCTTTGTCCTTTCTTC
>JAHHRF010000082.1 GCA_020025955.1 Sutterella sp. | reverse complement strand
CGTGCCCGCCTCAAAATCATTCGTGAGAACACGGACGGCTTTGAGATTGCTCGCCATGACTTGGAATTGCGAGGGCCTGGCGAATTCTTAGGCGAACGCCAGTCTGGGATGCCCCTCTTACGCTTTGCGGACCCCGCGCGCGATGAAGCGTTGCTCGAGGCCGCCAAAACGTGGAGCCAATGGTGGCTCAAGACCGACCCCGAGGGGGCGAGTCAAATGGCCGCACGGTGGTTTACCCACAAAGATGATTTTTTAGCGGCATGAGGCCGTCTTACTCAAACAAACCGAATTAAACTCTTACCCTTACTTTTTAGGAGGCCGAGGGACTGGGGAAGAAGCCCCAGTGGATGCCCACGGATGTATTTATGACCTTAACCGAACTTCGCTATATCGTCGCGGTCGCGCGCGAACGTCACTTCGGGCGTGCTGCGGCGGCGTGCCAAGTGAGCCAACCCTCGCTGTCTGTTGCCATTCGTAAACTCGAAGAAGAATTGGGCGTACGTTTATTTGAACGTCGCACCAACGATGTGGGCCTCACGGGCGTGGGCGCTCGCGTCGTGGAACAAGCCAACAAAGTGCTCTTAGAGGCCAAACTCCTTTCGGACATCGCCCACGAAGGGCGTGACCCCTTGGGCGCTCCCCTTCGCTTAGGTGTCATCTACACGATCGCTCCGTTCTTATTGCCGAGCCTCATTCAGCAGATGATGGTCGACACCCCGAAGATGCCCTTGTACATCCAAGAAGGCTTCACGTCGGAATTGTTGGTGAAGTTGCGTAACGGCGCCCTTGACGTCTTGATCTTGGCCGACACCGTGGAAGAACCCACGATGAACACCAAGACCCTCTACCAGGAAGATTTCGTGACGGCTGTGCCCGCTCACCACCCGTGGGTGAACCGTAGCTACGTGGGTGTGGACGAACTCAAAGACCAGACCATGCTCCTTTTGGGCGCGGGTCACTGCTTCCGCGATCAGATTTTGGACGTGTGCCCGGACTTAATCCGTCGCACGAATAGCCCCTCGGACGTGTTGCGTACCGTGGAAGGCTCTTCCTTGCAGACCATTAGCCACATGGTCATTCAGGGCTTAGGGATTACGGTGTTGCCGGCCTCCTCCGTCCCCTTCTTGGCAAGCGCCAACCCCGACTTAAAGATTCTCCCCTTCAAGAACCCGGCGCCGAGCCGTCGCGTCATCCTCATGTGGCGTAAGAGCTTTGCCCGTACCGCGGTGGTCGATGCCATCCAGGGTGCCGTGAGCAAACTCAACTTGAACGGTTGCTATCCGCCGTCGGATGACTACGAACAGCAGTTCGCCTTCCTTGGGGGCTAACCCCGTTACTTGAAAGGACGGGGGTACGACACCCGTCCTTTCTTAGCCTTGGAGTCACCATGACCCATGAACATAAACCCCGCGAACGCCTCGCTTGGACGCAGTTTGGCGACAAGATCGATCTGATTCTGCGCCTACTCTTTGCCGCGGCTGTTACCGTTGGGATCTATTGGGTATTGAGTCCCTTCTTAACCGCCATTTTGATTGCCGCGATTTTAGCGGTGGTGACGTGGCCCATTTTCCGTCGCATTCTCAAAGCCCTCAACAACCGCCATACGGCCGCTGCCGTCACCATGGTGGGGGGCTTGATTGTCTTGGTGCTCTTCCCGTTGAGTTGGGCCTTGGTCACCTTGGCGCAACGTATCCCGCAGTTAATCACCTGGGGACGTCAATGGGTGGATTCGGGCTTTGCGTTGCCTGACTGGGTCTTCACCCTCCCCTGGGTGGGGCCCTGGCTTCAGAGTGAATTTGGCACGGGGCTCGATATGAGCACCTTTGCCCCCACGATCCAGAAGATGATTGAGCCGGTGTCCAACTGGATTTTGGCTGCTGCCGTCAACGTGAGCCATGGGCTGCTCCAGATGGCGATTGTCACCTTCATCATCTTTTTCTTCTATCGTGATGGCTCTTGGTTTGCACAGCGCGTTAAAGAGTTGCTGGAACGCTTGTCGGGGAATCTCTCGGACGAATTTTTCTCGATTTTGGTCAATACCACCCGCTCCGTCATCTTTGGCTTAATCGGGACGGCGCTCGCGCAGGGCGTGGTCGCCGGGATTGGTTTTTACCTCACGGACGTGCCGCGTCCCATCGTGCTCTCGGCCTTGGTGACCTTGCTCTCCATCATCCCGATTGGTCCGCCTTTAGTCTGGATGCCAGCGGCCGCTTGGCTCTATGCCACGGGCCACGCCGGGGCCGCGGTCTTCTTGGTGCTCTGGGGGATCTTTGCGGTTTCAAGCGTTGATAACTTCATCAAGCCCATCTTGATTAGCCGTGGTTCAAGCCTTCCCTTGGCCCTCATTTTCTTAGGGGTCTTTGGCGGGGTGATTGCCTTTGGGTTCTTGGGGCTCATTTTGGGTCCGGTACTCTTAGCGCTGGGGCTCGCGATGTTGGACGCCTGGATGAAGAGTTCTTTGGGCGTTGACCAAACGGACGACACCGACACCGACAAACCTAATTCGCCCGCTACCCCCTAAGCCTAAAGGGATAGCCGACAAAAATGGGAGGGGAAACACTCCCCCACAGAAGACGCGACTCGGACATGCTTTCGGGTCGCGTCTTTTTCCTTCCCCTTAAAAGAGGGCAAAAATTCTCTGTAAACCTCTGCCCATTTTTTGCGACAGAACAAACCATTAAAGACAGGTTCCCCGTTTGTCAGGCATACTAGGGTTAGCCCTTCGTGTAACGATACGTTTCCAACGCGATCGTGCACCCTGGTTTTTCCCCATAACGCTTACAGGAATTCGATATGTCGCTAATGTCCTGGGTTGCCATCGTCGTCATCATTTTGGCGGTCATCGGCCTTATTAAACGTTGGGAAACCCGCACTGTGTTAATCGCAGCCGGTCTTTTCCTTTGCTGCCTCTGTCTCACGCCCATGGCGGGGTTAGACGCCTTCCAAAAGAGCATGACGAAGGCGGGGTTAATTACCGCCATCTGTTCGTCCATGGGTTTTGCCTTCGTGGCCAGTTACACCCAATGTGACCGCGCACTCGTGCACTACCTCTCCGCGCCCATTCGCGGGCTTGGGATTTTCTTGATCCCCGTTTGCACGGCGCTGACGTTCTTCATCAATATCGCCATTCCGTCGGCGGCGGGCTGTTCCGCTGCCGTGGGCTCCACCTTGATTCCCGTGATGCTTCGTGCAGGGATTCGTCCGGCGGCGGCCGCTGCTGCCGTGTTAGGTGGGACGATTGGCGGGTTCTTGTCGCCGGGGTCTTCTCACAACGCCATGATTTCCAACATGGCTGGTATGAGCGTCGTGGACTTCATTGGTTTCCACATGCCCTTCTCGCTCCTTTGCGGCGCCATCATGTGTGTGGGCCTCTTGGTGATGTGCTTCCTCTTCGGTGACCACAAGGCCTCGAAGGAAGATTTAGCTGGCCACAACTTAAATGATGACAAGGCCAGTGACGACTTCTCCCCCAACATCTTGAAGGCTTTAGTGCCCTTGGTTCCGATCGTCTTGTTGCTCTTGGGCGCCACGATCGTGCCGCAGATGAAGATGGGTGTGGCGCATGCCATGATCATCGGTGCCATCGTCGCCATCGTTATTACGCGTACGAACCCGCAGTCCATCACGAAGGAATTCTTCAACGGGATGGGCAAGTCCTATGCTGACGTGATGGGGATCATCATTGCAGCTGGCGTCTTCGCCGCCGGTCTTAAGGCCGCGGGTCTTATCGACGCCATGGTCGCTGCACTCAAGGACTCCAACGAATTCGCTCGCTGGGGCGCCTCGATCGGTCCCTGGTTAATGGGGATTGTGACGGGGTCGGGTGACGCTGCAACCTTGGCCTTTAACGAAACCGTAACCCCGCATGCGAAGGAATTCGGTCTCTCGATCGAAGGCTTGGGCGGGATCGCCTTCTTGTCGGGCGCCTTAGGGCGTACGTCGAGCCCGTTAGCGGGTGCCGCCATTGTGGTGGCGGGTCTTGCCATGGTTGACCCCATCCAGGTGGTGAAGCGCACGGCCATCCCGGTCTTTGTCTGTGTGATTGCCTGTGCCCTCTTAATGGTCTAATCGCCACTAGCCTAACGACAAAACGCCACGTCTCTACGTTTGAGGCGTGGCGTTCTGTTTTTTGGATGGCGTCTAAACGTTTAGATCTTCAAAATCGTCTCACGGTAGTAGCGCAATTCTTCGATGCTATCGTGAATGTCCGATAAGGCCTGGTGCTTGGTGGCCTTTTCGCCCTTCTTTAAGTATTCCGGGGCCCAGCGACGCACCAACTCCTTCAAGGTGGAGACGTCTAAATAACGGTAGTGGAAGTAGTTTTCCATCTCAGGCAACCAACGCGCCATGAAGCGGCGGTCCTGACCAATGGTGTTCCCACACATGGGGCTCTTGTTGGGGGGCACAAAGCGGGCAAAGTCTTCGATGAAGATTTTGGCGGCTTGGGCTTCCGTGATGGTGCTCTCGCGGCAGCGGGCGACCAACCCCGAGGCATTATGCGTGCGGGTGTTCCACTCGTCCATCCCGTCCAAAATATCATCCGACTGATGAACCGCCACGACGGGGCTCTCATGAATGACGTTTAAGTTCTTATCCGTAATCACCGCGGCGATTTCTAAGACACGGTTCACTTCAGGCTGTAAACCCGTCATTTCCATATCAATCCAAATTAAATTTTCATCGCTGTAACGGGGATCTCGTTCGATCGTCGGGCTGAGGGTCATGGTTCTCTCGTGAGGTATAAACGCTAAAATAAAAGTAGTGTCAGTTTACTCTGCTTTGTACTGAGTTTGTGCTCAGTCTCCCCCATCCCCGCGTCCCACAGGGTTTTTTCATGTCGGTTTCCGCCCGTTTTGTCGAACATACCTTTATTTCCCTCACGGCTCTTTTTGTCTTAGTGGAATGTGCCTTAGCGATTTTGCAAACGCGCTCGGCGGAAAAGCACGCCCATACGGTGCCCCTTGGCTTTGAGCGCGTGCTCACGCCCAATGGGGTGCTGAAAGCCGCGGAATACACGGCGGAATGTGCGCAAGCCCATTTGGTGCTCGCTTTTTTAGGGGCGCTTTTTGCGATTGGCATGACGCAGGGGCATGGCCTCACCTTTTTAATTGCCTTAGCAGAAGGCTTAACCGGGGGCGGGTTCCCTGCGCAGTGGCTCACCTTAGCCATGGTCACCTTTTTGATGGTGCTCCTTGAATTTCCCTTTTCCTGGTGGGCGGACTTTCGGGTGCGACAACGCTTTGGCTATACGCGCTTAGATTCCCCCGCATGGCTCAAACGCCAGGGCCGGGAAACGATCGTGGGGTGGTTACTCCTTCAGCCCGTTTTGGCGCTTCTCTTAGCCTTTTTCGAGCAAGCCGGCGACATCTGGTGGGTCGTGATGTGGGGCGTGTGGACCGGGTGGCTCATCTGGCGCTTTCGCTATTCGCAGGCGCGCGGGATCTACTGGAACCGTCAAAGCCGTCGATGGCCGTTGGATGAGACCCGCACCGCAATTGAAGACTATTTAAAAAGCGAAGGGATTCAAGCAGACGACATTCTCATCATGCCGCGTCCCGCCTCGTGGCAGTCGGCCTCTGTCTTGCTCTCTGGCTTTTCGCCCAAACACCGCACCGTGATTGTCTTTGCGCATTTAGCCAAGAGCTTAGATAAAGAAGCCCTTTTAGCCCTCATTGCGCA
>JAHHRF010000081.1 GCA_020025955.1 Sutterella sp. | reverse complement strand
CCCTATGGGGGCAAACGGAGTTCACGAATTAGCGAATCGTCGCGTCCTTCGAGATTTGACCATTGCCGTAGAGAATTTCTACACGACGGTTAAGCCAACGACCTTCAGCCGTTTCGTTGGAATACTTAAAGGACTTCCCCATGCCTTCAACGTGAAGTTGTTGAGTGCTGAGCCCCTTAGCAACAAAGAAATCACGCACAGCTTGAGCGCGCTTTAACGACAACGCCTTGTTGTAGGCGTCCGACCCCAGGGCATCCGTCCACCCACGAAGGGTGATGCGCGTCCCTGCGGGTTGCGCCTTGAGGACCTTTAAAGCGGCCATCAAAGTGGCGCTTTCTTCATCCACCAACACGGCCTTATCAAAGGCAAACTTCACCCCCTGAATGTCCATGGCGCATTCGCGGCCATAAACGGTGGCGACGAACTGATCAAAGGTGTCTTGGTTAGCGAGCAAGTCGTCCACATGCGCCACCACGGCGCAATCCTTGACCTTCGCTAACGCGTCCACCCCAGCTTTTTCCTCATCACGGTAAGCGACCGATACGATGTGCAGGCACGCGTTGGGGTTGGCTTGATAGAAGGCTTCCAAATTTTTCACCGGGTTCATCTTCTCGTCCTTCGACTCAAAATGACCGTCTGTGATCAAAACGAGGGCTTCAGGCTGTGCGAGCGTCTGATTGAAGCGCTTCTGAGCACGTTCCCCTAACCAAGTGGGACGACCAAAGACTTCTAAGGTTTCAGGAATGGCCTTAAAAGTCTTGATGAAGTCGTCGGCACTACGCTTTTCCAAAGGGACTAACTCCGCGTAGGGCGCCACGGTGACGAGCTCAGACGCCATCGACTGGGCGTCAAGCGCTTGGGCCGCTTTCCCCATGAAGGTTTTCACCACGTCCATACGGGTGGCTTTCGCCTTTTTCTCGGCGTCCGACACCGTAAGATGGGCGTCCTTTTTGACGTCCACGACTTTTTCCATCATGGAACCTGAGGCGTCTAACAGGAAGGCAAAGCGCTCTGCCGACTTCCCACACTGAAGGCTGGGTGCTGCCGTGAGCCCCGTGGCCACAAGGCTCAGCCCTAACAATAACGATACAGTTTTGATTTTCATATTTAACTCTTAGAACTGGTGCTTGATGCCAACGGTAAAGGCGTAATCCTGACGGTACTTTTTCCCTTCAACGTACTCAACGGCGCCGTAGAGGCGCGTCTTGTCCGTGAACTGGCCGTTTACGTTAAAGCCGTAGTAGTAAAGCGTCCCAATCGGATCCTCGACCTTGGAGGTGCGACTCACGCCGTCCAGGGCCGTCATCTGGATGGTTTGGTTACCCGAGAAGGCATGCTTGATACCGGCCTTGAATTCCACCTGACCGTAGCGCTTATCTAACGAGTTGATGCCACCGAAGTTGAATTTCTTCCCGAGCACCACACCGGCACGACCCACTAAGAAGTCGCTCGAGCTCTGATCCACCGACAACCCCGTGGAGGTGACGTAATCGGCCCCCTGGCTATGGAAGTAGGAGAGCTGCAACTGCGGTTCCACGAAGAAGTGGTCATGCCAAAGACGATCGTCAGTGGAGGACTTAATCGCAAACATGTGACCGATTTCCACCGAGGCACCAAAACCGTTGGTATTAAAGTCCGCCTTCGCTAAGCCCGTCGTTTCGTTGTCACGACTTTCCATGCTCTGGTTGTAGTGACCCACCGTGGCCACCAAGTCAGCGTAACCGCCGCTACGGTGCATGTAGGTACCGTAGACCTTGGCGCTATATTGCTGGGTCTTGCCCGTGCCTAAGCCATCAAGCTTCGTTTGCTTGGCCTCAGCGTAACGTAAGGCCCCGCCCACCATCCAGGCGCTCTTTTCACCGAGCGACGTAAAGGCGTCATAGCCCAAGTGAATGCCATGGGTCTTCTGATCAAAGAGATCGATGAAACGTTCTTTACGGGTTTCGAGTTTCCCCCAAACACCCGCTTGCGAGCCATAGCGCACTTCGCCTAAACGCGTACGAAGGTCCGTGTCTTCAGCAAACCAACCGGAAACAATGTTGCGGGAGGACCCCAAGGTCGCCTGATCGGTTTCTTCCGGCGTCACAGGCACTTCAAAGTCCTTGTCGCGCATCAAGTACCAACCACCAGCACCCGTCCCCGTGAACTTGGTGTCATCACGGCGAGCGTCGTTATCCTCAAAGTCAAAGCCCGTGAGCTCATCATCCGTCAAAAAGGTTAAATGCCAAGCTTCTAAGCGACCGTTACGGAAGTACACGTTCTTTTCATCAGGATTGAGCACCGTCAAGGTCCCATCGTTTTGATGGACCAAGGGCTTTTTCATGTAGTACTTCTCAACGTCAGCGCCCTTCCAATTGATGTCAGCGGCTAAGAAGTTGACGCTACCAGCAGCCTCTTTATTAATGTTGAGCCAGTCCGTCTTATCCTGGGCTAAGTCAACATTAAAGGTGATCTGACCACGATTAGCAGCATTGCTATTGACATAGTTTTGAACGCGGATTTCTTGACCCACATCGGCGCCGTCAAAGGTGACCTGACCGCCATTGGTTAAATCAAGATGGTTAATCCAGTCCATCTTGTCAATGACTTCCCACTTGGCGCCGTTTTCAAACTTTAAGTTGAGCACAGCGTTGTTAAGCTGCTTGTTAACCCACGTTTGATATTTAGGGACGTCATATTTAAGAAGATTCGTCGCTCTCGAAGCGCCTGTAAAGCGGTCGATCTTGGAGCGATATAACGAATCCTTATCGTTAAACGTTAAGTCAACGAGGGCAGGCGAAGCCGTGCCCAAGATGATCGTGGTTCGCCCCTTGATCACGGAGGGAGCGCCTGCATTGCCCAGAACCTTAAATTCAGCACCGGACCCCGCGGCATAGATCGCCCCGTCCGTTTCAGCGTCGCCCTCATACTGGGCCGCCCCCACGTGGATCTTGGGCTTATCAGCACCCGCACCAATCGCATCAACGAAGAAGGCCGAGCTGTCTGACGGATCCTTTTCTTTGAATTCGCCAGCGACCTTAGCGAGGCCCTTAACGACAACGTCGCCACCACTCGTGCTCGTCCAAACACCACGCGTCCTCGTTGTGTTGCTGTCGTTAATGTCAATGGTGAGGTTCTTATCGAACGTCATAAAGCCCGTCGCACCACTAACCGCGGTGACGAACACTTCCGACGAGGCCGGGTTGATGTGCTCCATCGTCACCGTCACGTCATCTTTGAAGGTTAAATGGGAGTCCTCTAAGAACGAGTGATGTTGACGAATACCGTTCAAGAGCCCGTCTGGAGCAGCCGTGAGGTCAGCGTTTTTGACGGTCACGTCCACCTTCTTATCAAAGGTCACGTTTAAGTGGCTGTCCTTATGAACCTTACCGTAGCTCGTCCCTTCACTCGTCAGCGCCAGCGCGCTGACTTCATTTTGCCAAAAGTCCGACGTAATCTTGGGCGCATCCAGCACGATGGTGCTTTCGCCCTGAATCACGACGTTATTGGTGGACGCAACGCGTTGATTGTTTTTAATCAAGAAGCCACCCGGCACGTCGGCATAGTACGCCGCCGTATAGGCTTTGCCAGCAATGTTCACATCAACCGCATCAAGCGTGATGTCATTCTGGTCTAGAAGAATTTGATAGGTGTCCGTATGGGTCTGTGCGTAGGCGCTACCTAAGCTGCAAGCAAGCGCTAAGGTAACCGCAGTATTAATTCCAGTTCGTTTCATGTAGTTCGTTGGGTTGGCTCTCGAAAGGTTCTGTACAGAATGTCGATCAGAGCGATGGCAATTCCTCGTAGAACCCATCCATCCAAGACGCGTTCAATAAGGTCGAATTAAATTTTTATAACTTTTGAATCATAGCATTTTTCGACTTGATTTTCAGTGAAAACCCTATGCTCACAAAAAGCCTTGAAACTCAATGACTTTCAAGTCACAAATCCAAATGTTATTAAATTGCCTACATAAAACACACACAGAAATTTGTCACATAACCCCTATTCAATTCTCTAAACACCTCTCCCCCTTACCCAAAGGGAACACTTGAATTCACCCTTCCCGCTTTTTCGCCAAGGTGGATTTGCATCACAAAAAAACGGACGAGGGGTTAGCTCGTCCGTGTTTCATGAGTCAGGGGCTAACGTCTAGCGCTTATCCCCGTCGGGCACCGTCGGTAACGGATCGTAGAGATGATTCTCGCTCGTTAGCAATTGCATCAAGCGTTTGTTCTTGTAGAGGTATTCGCCATTTTCACGCGACTTTTCTAAGAACCCCACCTCCACGAGGTGATTGAGGTATTTGCTTGCGGTTTGTCGATGCGCTAATTGGGCCTCAACCAGGTTGTTGACGCGCGCATAAGGATGCATAAAGAGGAGCTGCACGAGCTCATAGGAATCGATTCTCTTCAAGCGAGGATCGGCCTTCATGTAAGCGATGGTTTCGTCGCGCAATTTCACCATGGCCTTGACCTTGTCCAGTGTCCATCGTGACGTCGCCTTGACGGCATCGATCATAAATAGAATCCACGCTTCCCAGTCATGGTCCTTGGTGACCGCCATCAAGCGGTCGTAGTACTCGCCCTTGTTTTGAATGATGTACTTACTCAAAGTCAAAACTGGCGTATCCAAAAGCCCCTGCTCCATCAAGTAGAGAATGTTGAGGACACGCCCCGTGCGACCATTCCCGTCGGTAAACGGATGAATGGCCTCAAACTGATAGTGCCCCATCGCCATCTTAATGAGCGGATCAAGACCGTCCCCTGGTTCGTTGTGCTGATTTAAAAAGGTCGACAAGTTATCGAGCTTCTTTAAAAGTCGTTCTGATCCCTCGGGTGGGGTGTAAATGCGGTCTATCTGCGCACTCGCGATGTAGGTCCCTGGTTGAGTCCGTACTTCAACGTGCGTATTACGTAGGGTCGAGCAAATATCACTCATCACCCGATAAGAAATCGGACGTTTCTTTAACGACTGAACCCCTGCCCAAATTGCATCCTTATAACACAACGCTTCCTTCGTAGCTGGGTCGGCATTAGAGCTGAAAGCCTTGTGCTTAAACATGCTTTCGGTCGTGGTATAGATTCGCTCAATTTCGCTGGATGATTGCGCTTCCAAGACCGGAATCGTTTCCAAAAGAATATTGTTGTTTGGAATGTCGTTAACCGCCTGATTCAACATCGCTAAAGCAACGCGCGCTTCGATCACTTTGGCAAAGATTAGAATTGAAGGCGTGTAATCAGGGGGCAATAACGGCAAATCGTTATAAGGCGTTGAAGGATCCCAAGCCATATTTCTTCTCCTTAATCAACTGCTCTAATAAAGCTACAAATAATCTCATCCTACCCCCTTCCGTGTCGAAAAACAACAAAATTTTCACCACAGATACCAAACCTTGCTGAAGAAATGAACAATTTTCGTCATCGTGATATTTTCATGTCGATGGCGTCAACATCACTTTAGAGGCATGTCGAAAAAACGGACTTTTTTCATCATCAAGAAGGTTTAATGTCGAAGACATCGACATCGTTTGGGTGCTATGTCGAAAAAGTGAGGTTTTTTCACCATCACGACGTTTCCATGTCGAAAGTATCGACATCGTTTTGGGGACATGTCGAAAAAGTGGACGTTTTTCATCATCACGACATTTCCATGTCGAAAGCATCGACATCACTTTTTGGCCATGTCGAAAAAATGGACGTTTTTCATCATCACGACATTTCCATGTCGAAAGCATCGACATCACTTTT
>JAHHRF010000080.1 GCA_020025955.1 Sutterella sp. | reverse complement strand
TTGAGTTGCACGTCACCAAGGATGGTTTGGATGCTTTGGATAAGACCGTTAAAAATGTAGCCAATGGCAATGTCGCTGCTGGATCCAAGGACGCGGTCAATGGTGGGCAACTCCATGGCGTTGACAAAAAGGTGGACGATCTCAAACTCATCGTCAACACGCATGTAACGGGTGACGACGTGAATCAGACGGTGGATAACAAACTCAATCCCGTCGAAAACCGTGTGACCGCCTTAGAGACGGCTGCTCAGGATCACGTAACGAAGCCGGAACTCAATGCGCGCTTAGCTCCCATTGAGTTGCACGTCACCAAGGATGGTTTGGATGCTTTGGATAAGACCGTTAAAAACGTGGCCAATGGCAATGTCGCCGCTGGGTCCAAGGACGCGGTCAACGGCGGGCAACTCCATGGCGTTGACAAAAAGGTGGACGACCTCAAACTCATCGTCAACACGCATGTGACGGGTGACGACGTGAATCAGACGGTTGATAACAAACTCAATCCCGTCGAAAACCGTGTAACCGCCTTAGAGACGGCTGCTCAAGATCATGTGACGAAGCCCCAACTCAATGCGCGCTTAAATCCCATTGAGTTGCACGTCACCAAGGATGGTTTGGATGCGTTAAACAAAACCCTTAAGAACGTGGCCAACGGCAATGTTGCCGCTGGGTCCACGGACGCGGTCAATGGTGGTCAGCTCTTTGAAAAGACCCAAGCCCTTGAAACGGCCTTAGCCGATAAGGTCTCGGGCGCGGAGGTGGATCAAAAGCTCGCCCCCATGAAGAACACGTTAACGGACAATGGAAACGCCATTAAAGCGCTCAACACCCGTTTAGACCAGTTGCCGGCTTTGCCCGACGACCATGTCACGAAAACGACGCTCAACACGCGCTTAAAGCCCGTGGAAGAGCATGTCACCCCTAACGGGCTCGATAGCTTAAACAAGGTCATTTTGCATGTGGGTAATGGTTCTGTCGCCCAAGGGTCAACTGACGCTATCAACGGCGGGCAGCTCTTTGAAGCGACCGCGGGTTTGGACGACTTGAAACGCGTCGCACAAACCCACGTCACGACGATCACGTTTAATGAGCGCTTAGCGCCGATTGAACGTCACGTTACCGCGACGGGTCTTAACGCCGACGGGAAGAAGGTCACCAACGTGGCGGACGGCACCATTGCAAGCGGCTCCAAGGACGCCATCAATGGTGGGCAGTTATTTGACGCCATGAAGGCCAACCAAACGGATTGGTCGCGCATTCATCGAATGGGCGCCATGAATACGGCCTTAGCGGGCCTGCACCCCATGGAATACGATGAGCGCCATAAGGTGTCGGTCTCGATGGCTTACGGCAATTACCACAACGGTAACGCCATTGCCGCGGGGGTCTTTATGCGCCCGGATCATCGCTCCATGATTTCGGCAGGGCTCGCCTTTGCTAAGGGCGGTGACACGGCCTTTAATATCGGGGGCTCGTGGCGTGTGGGGGCGAAGAAAAATGAATACGCCTCGACCTTTAAGGATTTTGCTTCCTCGGAAGTGGCGCACCAGCTCTCTATTAGCGTGCACACCATTAAGGCGGAACTCTTAAAGCAAAAGGCGTCCATTAAAGAAGAAGCCCAGACGAACCACCGTCAGGATAAGGCGCTGAGTTCGGCACAAAAGCGTCTCACTGCCCTCGAAGCGGAAAATAAAGCCCTTCGTAAGCGTTTAGACGCCATGGAAAAGGCGATTAAAGCCTTGAGCGCGAAGTAACCCCTTTAAACCCTCACATCCCCTTGGGACGTGGGGGTTTTTCTTCTTTCCCCCTTGGTCGCGGGGAAAGGGCGGAGAAGTCCCCTTCGTTTACCCCCAAAAAATACGGGGCCAAGCACGCAGGGCTTAACGCATTGGCCACATTCCAAGGTAAACTCCTTTCTACGACCATTAAAACCTAAATCTGGCCATTCCCAAGGAGTCCCGACCCATGACCGGACCGTTATACGTCGGCTTTGATGCCGGCACCCAGAGTGTAAAAGTTGCGCTCTACGATGCGACTTTTTCCTGCGTGTGCGCACACAGCCACCCGACTACCCTTTCGACTCCCGCGCCTGGGCGCGTGGAAATGAATGCGGACGAATACGTCGCGTTAACGATCCAAGGTTTAAAAGAATGTATCGATGAGTTGCCCGCTTTAGGCTACGACGCGAAAGACATTCGTGCAGTGATGGGCGACGGCATTATCTGTGGGATTGTTGGGGTGGATGAAAACGGCAACGCCGTTACCCCCTACCTCAACTACTTGGATAGTCGCAATGTGGCGGCGGCCGATTCTTTAAACGCGTCCGAACACCTTCCCTTATTTGCTCGCGAGACGGGGAACGCGCAGGCGAGCCCCATGTTCCCGGCGCTTTTTGCCCGTTGGTTCATCGAAAACGATTTGGACTTTCAGGCGCGTGGCGTCAAATTCGTGCATAACGCCCCCTATATCCTCATGCATTTGGCGGGGCTTAAAGCCGAAGACGCCTTCATTGACTGGGGGGCGATGAGCGGTTGGGGCTTGGGCTACAACGTTGAAGAAAAAGCCTGGTCGCCGGAGCAGTTAAAGGTCTTAGGGTTGTCGATTGACCAGTTACCGCGCATTGTGCGTCCGTGGGACCAAGTGGGGACAATCACGAAAGCCATTTCGCAAGCCACCGGCTTACCGGAAGGCACCCCCGTCTTAGGCGGGGCGGGTGACACCATGCAAAGCATGCTGGGCTCGGGGATTACGGCCCCCTTCCAAGGGGTGGACGTCGCGGGGACCTGCGCCATGTTTTGCGTATCCACCCGCGGGATCGTGCCGGAACTCTCGCGCCCTGAAAATGGGCTCATCTTTAATGCGGGGACCTTACCCAATACGTACTTTTATTGGGGGTTCGTGCGCACGGGGGGCTTAGCCCTTCGCTGGTTTAAGGATAACGTCTGCCTCAGTGATGATGAGACGCTCTATGAGCGCTTATCCGAAGAAGCTGCCAAGCGTCCTGCTGGAAACGACGGCGTTCTCTTTCTCCCCTACCTCACCGGGGGCACGGGCGAGCTCTCGGGGGCTGCGGGGACCTTTTTTAACCTCACGCTCGACGATGACCAATACACGATGTGGCGTGCCGTCTTAGAAGGCATTGCCTTTGATTACCGTGAGCTCTTTGATATCTATAAGCGCGCTGGGGTCCCCTTGGAGACCCTCACCGTAACCGAAGGCGGGGCGCGTGATCCGCTTTGGAACCAGATTAAGAGCGATATGCTCAATACCCCGGTGAAGCGCAACAAGAATATTGGTGGAGCGGTGCTCACCAATGCGCTGGTGGCGGCTTATGCCGTAGGGGACATTGAGGCGATTGAGCCGTTACTCCTCGCGCAGCTCGAAGAAGACGCCCACTGGACGCCCGTGCCTGAAGCCACTCGCACCTATGACCAGATGGCCAAAGCGCGAAGTGAACTCTTAAAGACGCAGTTACCGACGCTCTTTAGCGCCCTCTCGGCGCTTCGCCCCAAGAAGGGCTAAACGGGCAAAAAAACGTCACACCAAGAAGGCAAAAGGGCGGGAGTCGATTCCCCGCCCTTTTCTCGTCTCTTCTCTTCTCGTCTCTTCTCTTCTTTTCTCTTCTCTTCTTTTCTCTTCTTTTCTTTTCTCTTCTTTTCTTTTCTCTTCTTTTCTTCCCTTTGCCCCAAACAAAAGAGCGACAGCCTTGGGGACGCCAAGGGGGTGTCGCTCTTTTTCTTTAACCGTTAGGCCAGCGGCTTAGTCTTCCGACTTCGCCCCGTCGATGAACGCTTGGTTCAAGACCTTAGCGCCCATGGCTTCACGGAGGGCTTCGTACCAGCCCTTGAGTTCGTCTCGTGCCATCACCTGGGTGATCTGAGCCTTGAGGTTGTTCATGGCTTCAGGTTCCACGGCCGGATCACGCGCGGCTTCCACGTAGGTAATCACGTAGCTCGCGCCCACGACGTTTCCGGTAAAGGCGGGAAGGTCTTTTACCGGCACGCGGTTCACCGCAGCGATCAACTCCGACGGATACCCCTGGCTCTTCGCGAGCGAAACCCAGGTATCAGCACTGAAGTCGTCCAAGTTCTTGCTCGTCTTCACTTCAGCCAACACCTTTTCACCCTCAGCCTTGGCTAAGTCCGTGGCAGCACGGATTTTGAGGCCGTCAAGGATCATGCCCTTCACTTCATCAAAGGGCTTGGCGGCCTTCGGGAAGTGCTTCACGACGCGTGCAGCAACGAGGACATTGGGTTCGACTTCGATAGCCGACGTGTTGCGATGGTCACTCAAGGCATCCTCTTCAAAGAGGCTATCGACGACGTGTGCGTTAAAGAGCTTCTTCAATTCGGGGTTCGCCACACCATCACGGGTCACGTCAGTGGCGGACTGGATGGTTAAACCAAACTTCTCAGCCACGGGTTCCAAGCTATCGGACTGCTCGTAGACCATGTTGGTGAAGTCTTCCGCCTTCTCGATAAAGGCACGAAGCGCAGCCTGCTTTTCGAATTCCTTAGCGATACGACCCTTCACAGCGTCGTAGGGCTGAGGTTCACCCTTGTTGATGCCCGTCACCTTGATGAGGTGGTAGCCAAACTGGGTCTTCACCGGACCCACTAACTCGCCCACAGGGCTCGTAAAGACGGCCTTTTCGAATTCCGGCACCATCTGGCCGCGACCAAACGTCCCCAAGTCACCGCCCATCATGGCAGAGCCCGGGTCAGCGGATTCTTTCTTAGCTACGTCAGCAAAGGTCTCAGGATGGGCCTTTAAGTCCGCCATGAGCTTTTCAGCCTTGGCCTTCGCCTTTTCATCATCCTCGTCCATCACGAGAATGTGGCTCGCCTGACGGGTTTCAGGACGCATAAAGCGAGACTGATTCTGTTCGTAGTAGGTCTTCAAGGTTTCTTCATCGGGCTTGGCCTCATCCTTGAAGCTTTCGGGCGACATCACCACGTACTGCACCGTTAAGTGTTCGGGGGCAATGAAGTCCGACTGGTGTTCGTCGTAGTACGCCTTAATGGCTTCGGGCTTAATGTCCACCTGATCCATGAAGGCGTCGGCGTTAAAGATGCGGGAGCGCACCTGACGTTCCGTCGTCATGATGTGGTAGAGGTTGTCAAGCACGGGCTGGGGCACCATGGCGGTGTTCGTCACGGCAGCGGTCACAAGCTGGTTGGCTAAGTAACCTTGGATTTCGCGCACGAACATCTGATCGCTCTTACCCTGGCTCTGAAGGAAGCGCTGGTAGAGTTCCGGATCAAACTGACCGTTTTTCTTAAAGCCCGGCTGACTCTTAATGATGTCAATGGCTTCGGCTTCCGAAACACCAATGTGGCCCTTAGCCAAGAGCAAATTCAAAGCCGTACGGTCCATCAAGCCCGTCAGAATCTGCTGACGTGCTTCCGGCGTATCCAACATCTGAGCACGGAACGCATCGCCCAATTCGCTACGCAAACGATCAAGCTCTTCACGCTTGGCCATGTCAAACATCTGGGGCGAAATCTTCGCTTCCCCCACTTGAGCGAGCGAATGGTCTGCCTCGCGAAGGCGGTTATAGCTGTAGATACCGGTGACAACGAAGCTCGGGATAATGAGCACCATGGCCACAAACATCAACCAGCGCTTGTGATTGCGAAATGCCTCAAGCATGGGTCTTCCTATGGTTGTCCGAAAAAGGCGTGGCGTCCTGAAACGAAACCGTCCCGGGGACTTAACGTCAACACGCTTTCTCGATTAACAAAAAACTAGACGAAAAAAAAGGCGAACCGATTAAGGTTCGCCTTCTTTCGAATTCGTTGGCGGAGTGGACGGGACTCGAACCCGCGACCCCCGGCGTGACAGGCCGGTAT
>JAHHRF010000079.1 GCA_020025955.1 Sutterella sp. | reverse complement strand
AAGGACCCCGCAATGGGACCCGCTTCCCCATTGGGGCGCAAACGCATGTCGACGCGGAAAACAAAGCCTGGGCCCTCCGGGTCGTTAAGGGCTGGGATCACACGACGCGCTAAGCGCTCGTAAAACTCTTGGTTCGAAATCGTACGGCGCACATTGGGGTACTCTGCCGTTTGGCGCGTTTCCCCGTCTTCGCCGTAAAGGAAGATCAAATCAATGTCGGACGACACATTTAATTCTTCGCCCCCAGATTTCCCCATGCCAACGACTAACAAGTCTTGCACGATCCCTGATCGCGACATCGGCACCCCAAAGCGTTTGGCTAAGGCTTTCGCATGCACGTCCACCGTATAGGTCACCGCCACATCGGCAAAGTCGGACATACGACGAACCACCGTGTGGTAATCGATCCAGCCCGTGGCATCCCCCGCGATGATCCCGAGGATCAAATCGCGTCGAAAGGTACGAAGCGCCAGCGCCAAAGCGTCCGGTTCCGTAATCGACGAAAACGCCGCCTTCATGGCGTCGATAGAAACATCTTTTTGGGCGAGTTCACGCAACTTTGCAATCGCTAACTCAGGGGTCCCTGCCCCCATAATCTGGAGCTGACGTTGGCAAAAAGGCGAATTCTCTAGGACGCGCCCTAAGGCCTCATCCGTCAAAATCGTCGAGGTAGTCATTGTCGAAGTCTCCAAGCGTGGGGAAAGGGAAAAGAAGGCGAACGGGGACTCCCAAACTCACCGTGTCACGTTTCGATTCTAACGGCATACGCTGGGAAATAAAAAGTTTCAAGAAAGCGGGTATATTGCGTATGCTTAAAGGTTGAGGAGTGAGGGCGCCTGTCGTACGTTCCCCCTCCTGACCGTTTCCCTTGGTTTTTATCTTTTCGGACCCTGTTGAGTTGTTGAAGCGAATTAAGCTTTTTAGCTTTCGGTTGTATCTGCGCCATAAGCTCTTATGCCATGTGCTCTTTGGGCTTTACTTGACCTTGTGCTTAGGGCTCATCGCCGCGCGCTGGGTCTTTAGCACGCAATTAGAACCGTGGCGTGACACCATTACGCAATCGATCTCGACGGCAACGGGGATTGATGTGCAAGCGGGTCACCTCACGGGGGGCTTTTATCGCATTTGGCCTACCCTTGAATTGGATGACGTGACGCTCTCGCGCCCGGGCGGCCCCGTATCGTTACGCCTCCCCAAGGTGCAAGCACGTTTAAGTTGGTCGAGCCTTTGGCACTTAGAACCCCGCTTTGAACTCCTTCAGATTACGCGCCCCAATCTTACGATTCGTCGCTTAACGCCCACGCGCTTTGACATTGCGGGTTGGGTGTTGGATACCAAAATCGCAGAGGACGCCCAAGACGTTGCCCCCAAACCCACGCCCGCGAAAGACGACGCCCAAGCCACGAAGCGACTCCTTGCTTGGCTCTTTGGTCAATCGCGCTTAGCGATTGTGGATGGGACCTTCTCCTACGAAGATTTAACGACGCCGACCCCGCGCATCGCAACGCTTAACGACACGCACCTTCTTTTTGAAAAGCGTTTGATGTCCTATCGTTTGGGCGTGAAGACACGCGTAGCGAAACGTGGGCGAATCGAATCCGCCAACGTGCGCTTAAGCGTGACGCCCCCGCTTTTGGGTGAGAAAACCAACCCCAAGACCTGGGCCATCCAAGGCTTTGCGTCGGTCGACAATTCGGACGTCGCGGCCGTATTACGTCGCATGGGGCTTCCGCGCTTATTAAAGAGTGGCGTGGGCTCGGCGCGTCTCTGGGTCACGACAAACCCCAACAAAGACATTCAAGTCTCAGGCCAAGTCGCCATTCGTGACGTGAACGCCAAGTTGCGTAGCGATCTGCAACCCTTAACCGTGACGGGCTTGGGCGCAACCTTAGCGTACGACCGAAAGGTAGAAAACAAAGAAGAGCGCCACACCTTGACGCTCTCCGACTTGACGCTAAACAAAGACGGGAAGGATTTGGGCCCCCTCACGATCGGGGTGGATGTCACCCGTGGTGAAAACGGGTTAGAAGCGGGGCGCTTTACCGCTAACCACTTGGATATTGCGCAATCCGTTGCCTTTATTCCGTCGGTTCCCCTTCCCCAACCCCTTCGCGATTTCATCCTAGAACAGCGCCCGTCGGCGCTCTTAGACGACGTTGCCGTGGGCTTTAAGGGCAACATTGATGTGCCCCAGAACTGGTACGGTGAAGGTCGCTTTGCGGGGCTTGCACTCAAGGCGTCAGAGAAAACGGGGTTACCTGGCTTTAAGAATTTAAGCGGTCGCGTCAAAACCGATGCGGGGAGTGCTGCCTGGAAGGTGGCTTTAAAGAGCAAAAACGTCCAGTTGCAGTTCCCGGGGCTCTTTAATCCGAGCGTCCTTTACTTAGACACCTTGAAGGGGAACGTCGACATTTCACTCGCCGACACCCCCACGGTGCACTTTGACAAGGTCAAAGTGGAAAACCGTGATGCGTCGCTCTACGCCCAAGGCCAGTGGTCCGCCACGGGTGGCGCGGGCACGTTGGACTTAGAAGGTCAAATTGAACGCGCCCGTTTAAGCGCCCTCTACAAGTATTTACCCCTTTCCATTGGAGAGGATGGGCTCAATTGGCTTCGCTACGCCTTGATTTCCGGCTGGGGCAAGGGCGGGCACTTCCGCTTAAACGGTCCCTTGGAAGACTTCCCCTTTGATAAGAAGTTGGGGAGCGGTCACTTTGAAGTGAAAACCCAAGTCAAAGACGCGACGATTAACTTTAAACCTGAGATCCCCGTGCGCGGTCGCGCCAAATTAGGCGACTGGCCCCTTTTGAAGCACGTCAACGCGGACTTAACCCTCTTAAACGAAGGCTTGATGGTAGAAAACGCCACGGCGCAGTCCATGGGGTTAAAGGCAAAGAACGTTAACGTCAAGATCCCGACGCTCTTTGAACCCTTAACGATTTTGGTTTCCGCTGACATTGCAGGGGAAGCCAAAGACGCGGTTGCCTACTTAAAGCGTGCGCGCGTGATTGCCGACATCGTGAACCCCCACTTAACGACGTTAAGTGCCAAGGGGCCGGTGTCCACGCACTTAACGCTGTCGCTCCCCTTAGCGAAAACCGAGAACCTTCGCTTTAGTGCGCTCACGGACTTGAACGACAACACGGTGCAGTATGGTCCCGCGTGGCCCGTCATCTCGCACGTCTCGGGGCAAGTCATCATTGATGAAGAGGGCGTGAAAACCAAGACCCCGTTAACGGGTCAATTGCCCGCGGGCGAAGTCTCCGCCACGATTACGACGGAAAACCATGTCATTAACGTCGCTGCCCAAGCCCAAGTGGGGGCGCCGGCTTTATGGTCGTTAAGTGGTCTCACGGACAAAACGTTACGCGAAACGGTTACGGGGGAGACGCCCATGACCGCCCTTTTCACGTCGAACTTAAAGGAAAAGACGTGGGAGTTGACGTTAAATTCGTCGTTAACGGGTCTCACCTCTACGTGGCCCGCTCCCTTTGAAAAGGACCCCATTGAAATGGCGCCCTTGCGTGTGGTGGTGAAGGGCCAGCCAGAAAGGGTGACGTTAGACGCCCTCATGGAAGACCGTGCCAGTGCGCTCGCTCACTGGACGCTAGGGAAGACGCCGCAACTCGATGCCCTGTCGCTTGCCTTGGGGGACGCGCAACGACCCCGCGCGCAGACGGGTGGTTTGTCGGTCGCCATTAAAACGGACGAACTCGACCTTCAGCCTTGGGTGACGGCGATCAAACCCCTTTTAAATGGGAAGGACGACAGCAGCACCCTGCGACTTGATACCGTCAACGTGCAAGTCGACGACTTAAAAGCCAACGATGCCACGCTCACCACGGGGCTTAAAGCCAGTGTGGTGCGCACCACGCCCACGCAATGGTATGCGGATGTGAAAAGCCGCGATATCACGGGGGCGGGCACCTTTACGCGTCGCACGAATGCCCCCAATCAGCTCCAGGTGACGAGCCAACGCTTACACATCCGTGACGAGGCGTTAGCGTTCTTGCGTAGCCTTGACGACGAGACGGACGCGACCAAGACGGAACCCCCGATTGAGGCGTTGCCTGACGTGACGCTGCAGCTCCAAGACGTTGTGGTGGGGCCCTACCAGATTGGGAACATTGGCTTAAAAGGCCAAGGCTCGCAACGACCCGAAGGGGCGCTCTGGCGCGCGGACGCCATTACGATCACGAACCCGGCGCTTGACTTGAAAGGAAGTCTCGCTTGGTTAAAGCCCAAGAAAGACCCGCAAGGTCAGACGAACGTGGACCTGAATGCGACGGTGCACGATTCGGGGGACTTGTTAACGCGGCTCTCATTCCCCAACGTCATCCATAAGGCACCCGGCAAAGTCTTAGCCAACCTCAACTGGGTGGGCTCACCTTTGGATCCTTCTCTGGAGAGCCTCAACGGGACCTTAAGTGTGGACGCGAAGTCGGGCGCCTTCTTGCAAGCGGATCCCGGGGGCGCGGGGCGCCTCTTGAGTCTGCTTTCGATGCAGCACCTCTTAAAGCGCTTAACCCTGGACTTTTCCGACGTGATCAATAAAGGCTTTAACTTTGACACGATCGTCTATCAGGGGACGATTAGTAAGGGTGTGGTGAACCTCCCCAAAGCCACGGTGTTGGGCTCTGCCGCAGCCGTAGCACTCGGGGGGACGGTCGACTTGGTCACGGAAACGTTAGATATGACGGCTGTGGTCTTACCCAGTATCAATACGGGAGCGCCGGCACTCGCCTTAACGCTGGTGAACCCTGCCGTGGGCTTAAGCACCTTTATCGGTCAGTGGCTCTTAAAGGACAAGATCAACAACCTCTTCAAGGCGGAATATCGCATTAAAGGGAGTTTTGCCGATCCCACGATTGAAGACGTGGAAAGTCCCGACAAAACTGAAGCGCCTGCGACCCCCTGAGAGGCAGCGCCCCGACGTCACTAAAGAGAGGGGAAACGAACCTCTTGGGCTAAGGGCACTATAATGAAACGAAATCCTATTGGTTTGAAGGACACCGTTGTGCTCAATTCATTCAAATTTATGACCCCGCTGGTGTGGTTAACCCGCTTGCTCGTTGGGGCCTACCCGCATTGGCAAGGGTGTGCGCCCTCTTCGAGACAGCGTATTTACTTTGCTAACCATACGAGTCACCTCGATACGATCGTGATTTGGGCGTCGTTGCCGCCCCAGTTGCGTCGTTTCGTGCGCCCGGTGGCTGCAAAAGATTACTGGGAAAAAGGCTGGATTAAGCGCCGTATTGCCCTGGACGAATTAAATGTGGTGTTGGTGGATCGTCGTCGTACGGACCGCCACACGAATCCCTTGGACCCGTTGCGTGAAGCCCTGCAAGAGGGGAGTTCTTTGTTGATTTTCCCGGAAGGGACGCGCCGTCCGCAGCCCCTGCCTGGCGAATTTAAGTCCGGGCTCTGGCGCCTCATGCAAGAGTTCCCGGAAGTGGAACTCATCCCGGTTTACATTGAAAACTTGCACCGTGCGATGCCCAAGGGGGTGTTGATCCCCGTGCCTACCGTCTGTTCGGTTCGCTTCGGGAAGCCCTTAGCTCACAGCCCAGAAGACACCAAAGAGGACTTCTTGGACCGTGCCCGCAACGCCATTATTGAACTTGCACAACCATGAGACTCGGTTTTACGCTTCAGGAAGCTTATCTCCTGCTCCTTCTCGGGCTAGTGTTCTTGGCCTCTGTCGGGACCTTCTACGGCACCTGGGCCCAACGTCACTCCCCGAGTGTCGCCAAGCAAATGCGTTTGATGGCGGTGAACGGCCGCATGCGCATGAGCTGGTGGTTGATTGTGGTCTTTACGATCGCCTTTGCCGTGGGTGAACAGACCTTGTTGGTCTTCTTTGCGCTCATTAGCTTCTTCTTGCTTCGTGAATTTATTGCGATTACACCCGCAAAAGCTACGGACCACCGTGCTTTGGTGATGGCCTTTTATGTGGCCATTCCCCTGCAGTACATCTTGGTGGGCTTTAAGCTCACGGGCGTCTACACGATCTTTATTCCCGTGTACTTGTTCTTGGCGTTACCTGTCATCATGGCGCTCTCGCGCGATACGGAACGCTATCTGGAGCGAGTGGCCAAGATCCAATGGGGCTTAATGCTCTGCGTTTACTGTGTGAGCCATGCGCCAGCCATTGCGACGATTGATTTGACGCGTTTCCACTCCTCGGGGCCGCTCCTTTTACTCTTTTACCTCTTGGTGGTCTTTGTCTATGACTTAGTCTCCACCATTGCGAGTGCCTTCTTTGGGGGCAAGAACTTTGCCTTCAGCTCGAACCGTACGGGCATTGGCACCGGGATGGGGATGTTGGCTGGGATCTTTGCTGGCGCCCTCTTCTTCTGGATCACGCCCTTCCGTTGGTGGCAGGCCGTCTTAATGGCCTTAGCTACGGTGGTAGCGAGCGTCATGGGCGACATGGTCATGAACGCCACCCGTCGCTCCATGGGCGGTGACCGCTTAGCGGGCGAAGGGGAAATCTACATGACCCGCGGCAC
>JAHHRF010000078.1 GCA_020025955.1 Sutterella sp. | reverse complement strand
ACCTTTTCTTCCGCAATCTGCGCCATAAAGTCGCGCTGCATTTCATCGATTTGCGTTAAGGCGCGCTCACAGGCTCGCGTACTAAAGTCGTCCTTTAAGTGACGCATCAAGCGAATCAACGCTTCAATATTGGTGCGCATCGCCCCCGTGAAGCCCGAATGGCAGTTGGCCACATAGTTTTCCGTCACGCCCATCTGGTCACGTAACGAGTGGCTGGCTTCCTTCATGCTGGTGTAGGCACGGTAGTAGAAGTTACGGGCATCGCGGTCCGCTTTGGTGCCGCCCCCTTCTAAGGCCATTTCGTAATAGTCCCCACGACGTAAACTCGTCTTATCGTAGAAGGCTACAGACTCGGCCTTTAAGCGATGTAAGGCCTGACGGTCTTCCGCTAAGAAGGCTTCCATCCCGCCCGTGAACAAATCAATCGTGTGGGCCAAGTTTTCCGTCACGCCACACTTCAGGATCGTACGGATCCCCGCCTTGTCGACGTTATCCCTGTGGGGGGCTTCCGTCTCACGAATCTGGGCTTCTTTCCCGAAGAAGTTCGACTTCACGACAAAGAAGAGCGCCAAACACATCATGAAGAGACAGAAGGGCTTACCCCACGCGATAAAGAGGAGGCACACCGTGGCGCAGGCCGTAAAGGCGGTAAAGGCGGTCATAAACCAGCCGGAGATCACGGTCATCACGCCGGTTAAACGGTAAACGGCACTTTCACGGTCCCAGGCGCCGTCCGCCAAGCTCGAGCCCATGGCCACCATGAAGGTGACGTAGGTCGTGGAAAGCGGCAACTTCAGGGACGTGGCCGACGCAATCAAGGCCGCAGCCAACACCAAATTCAAGCTCGCACGCAATTCATCAAAGGGCAACACTTCTTCGCCCTTCTTGCGCGGTAACGGTTCAAAACGGGTGCTTAACCCACGCCAAACGGTTTCAGGGACCAACTGGTGCATCATGCTGCGAACCGACAACGCAGAACGCACCACAATGCGGGCGGGCAGCGACGACCCAAACTGTTCTTTCCCGCCACGGGCCGTACTCGACAAATTCACCGAGGTGCGAATCACACGGTGGGCTTTCTTCGAAAACCACAAGGTGAGCACCATCACGATCCCAGCAAAGAGGAGGTAATAGGTGGGGGTTCGGGTCGATTCACGTAACGCCCCCATCGTAAAGTCCGTGGGGTCCACGGCGCCACTTGCGGCAAAGATTTGGAAACTTTCCAAGGCTGCCAACGGCACCCCAACGAAGTTCACCAAGTCGTTCCCAGCAAAGGCAAACGCGAGCGCAAACGTGCCCGAGAGAATCACCAAACGGAAAACGTTGTAGTTAAAGAGCAGAATCCCGAGCTGCAAAACCACGGCCGTCCCTAAGAAAATCGACCAAAGCACCGAACTCGTATTTAACGTCAACCACTCAATCCAAGCCGGATCCATGAAGCTGGCACCCTTAGCGCCCTTCATGACGAGGAAGTAGAAAATCGCGGTAATGGAGGCGCCCCCAAAGACCCCCGCAAAGTATGGGTAGGTGCGCTTTAAGTGGAAGGAAAAGAGCGTACGAAAGAGGTACTGAAAGATGGACCCCGCCACAAAGGCGACCATGACGGAAATCAGAATGGCCATGATCATGGCCAAGGCTTTGCCGGAGTTGACATACATCCCGATGTCACCCAAGGGCGCGCCCGTGCTCCAGACCTTGTAGCAGGCCATGGCCGTCGCGCCCCCCAAGAGTTCAAAGACGATACTCACCGTGGTCGAAGTAGGCAGCCCCAAGGAATTGAAGGTGTTCAAGAGCAAAACGTCGGTAACCATCACTGCGGTAAAGACCACAATGACTTCCGCAAAGGTGAAGTGCTCCGGGACCAATACCCCGCTTTTCGCCACGTCCATCATCCCCGAGGAAAACGTTGCCCCAAACAAGACCCCGACGCTCGCTACCGTCATGATGATCTTAAAGGGGGCAGCACGGCTCCCTACGGCATTGGTAAGGAAGTTGACCGCGTCATTACTCACCCCAACAAAGAGGTCAATAACGGCTAAGGCGCCCAAAAGGGCAATTACAACATAGAAAAACCAATCCATTGAGCGCTGTTTATGCAGTCCTTCACTGCTTTACCGACCGACGTCGTAACGCCGTCATTGTAGAGAATCAAGCCCCATTTCACAAGAAACCCTTAGGGAAAAGGGACTAATTTTTTGCCATCAACGGGAATCTGACGACGTTGAAGAAAGATGTCGTTCGGTATCCGCCTTAAAGTCTTTCAGATCTTTGGGCCAAACGGCCATTAAGTAAAGGGCATTCAAAATAAAGACCACCCCCGAAAGAAGCAGCACCGCCCCCAACGGGAAAAAGCTCGCCACGATCCCACCCATTAAGGGCCCTAAGAAGCCCCCGGCTTGTTGCGCGGCAAAGTTAAACCCAAAGATGCGACCACGATGCGCGGGATCCGTATAGGTGCTCAAGAGCGCCATCGAAGCAGGACTAATCCCTGCAGCGCAGAACCCCGCGACAAAGCGCCACGCGGTGAAGCCTTCCACCGAATCGGGGATGACTTGAAGTAAGCAGAAAAGCCCAGAAGTGAATAACGAAACGTAGAGCACGTCGCGGTAGGACCAGCGGCCCCCTAACGCCCCCCATAAGGGCGCAGAAATTAAGCCCGCAATCCCGACAACGGAGAACACCGTCCCCGTCACCAGACCAATTTGGTCCATGCTCCCGCGAAGGTCCCCCAAGTACAAGGGCAAGATGGGTTGCACGCAGTAGATCGCCAACTGTAAGACGGCGGACGTGACTAACAAGGGAAAGACCAAGGGGGCTTTTAATAGCGTCCAATTGAGGTTTTTCTCTTCACCCCCAACGGGCTCGGGCTTGGGCTCTGGTTTCGGAAGCTCAGGGACAATAAAGATGTAGAGAAGCCCCATCGCCATTAAGGTGCCGCCCCCGATAAAGAAGCTCACGCGCATCCCCGTCCACTCGGCAATGACGCCCCCTAAGAAGGGCCCCAAGATGCTCCCTGCGGTAATCGCGCTTTGCATAATCCCCATGTGTAGCCCCAATTCCTTTCGAGGGACCATGGCTGAGACGATCGCCATGGACGCAGGAATAAAGCCCGAGGCGAAGCCCTGAAGGCAACGCACAAAGAAAAGTTCCCACCCGCTATGAACGAGCCCACCTAAAAAGTAGGTGACCCCTAAAAAGAGGGCAGCACGCACCACCATCACTTTTTGCGAATAGCGGTCGGCCATCGCTCCCCAAATCGGCGCCATGATCCCGGCAAAGAGAAAGCTCGCCGCAAAGCAGAGCCCACTCCACAATTTGACCGACTCCATCCCCACGCCCAACTCGTCCATCAAATACATGGGCAAGAAGGGAATCAGCATGGTGTAGATCAAGGCAGCAAAAACGGAACCGATATTGAGAAAGATCACCGTTATGAGCCACGGACGTTGACGAAAGTAGTCCATAAAACGCTTATTTCAAGGGGTAACGTTATTCGTCGATTAAGGGCGAGAAAGGGTATAGATATCGGGAAAGAGTCGATCCACCAAGGCTTCAATCATCTCTTCTTGATGGGGTTTACGCGGGCGAAGCGCCCCCACAAAAACGCCCGAAGGCTGGCAGGGAAGACTCACTTGGCGGGCCTCTCCTGAGGTTAAATCCACAAAGCGTAAGCTGTAATGGTCTTGCGGCGCCAAGGGGTCCATCCCCGTGAGGGTAACGAGCTTACGACACCCCAATTCACGCGCTTGCGTCAAAAGCGACCACGCGGGGCCTTTCTCTTCGGGAGCGCTCACCATGTTGACGCGCATCCCGCGCGTCTTTAGGCGGCTCGCCACCATCAAATCAAAGGGCGCTTGCGCGTGCGGCGTCATTTCCACACAGAGCACTTCTTGGGGTGCCACGATGGGCACCGGCGCCGTCGGGCTGGAGCACCCGGAGAGCCCCCCAACGAAGACCCCACAAGCGAGGGCTAAGCAAAAAGCGCTTGGACTGGACAGTGTTCGCACGGGAGAAACCTTTGTGTGAAATTCATCGGGTAGAGGTTGGGCGCCAGAGTTCCCTCAAAGAGAAGAGCTCTAGAGGAAAAGCGCCACCACGTCACCTCATTTTACTGGGTGCTCCCCCCTTTTGTCAGAGGTTAAAAAGGCATGGCGCACTGGGGTTTCCATTAAGGCGGTTTGCGTCTTCTCGCCCCAATCGTTACCCTATGCACTAATTCGAATCTTGCTTTAACTCCCCTAAAACGGCTTTTCTACCATGACTCGTCCCACCGCTTCGCACCCCACGCTTTATTCCCCCTACGGCCTAATGGCGTTAACGCTTCTTTTCACCCCGATTTTGGGCGGTCAGTTAGCGGGGCACAATTGGGCAATGATGGGGCTTCCCGCCAAAGCTCGCCAAGCCCGCCGTTGGGTACGTTTGACGCTTTTGGTGATTGCGCTCTACCTTGTGGCACGCGTCGTCTTTCCCCAAGAGCCCCTCATGCAGTGGGCGGGGCCCTACCTTCTTCTCGTTCTTTGGGCGGGCTGGATGATGACGACCGGCGTCCCTTTGGCGCGCGCCATGAAGGCTGCCTCCCAGACGGGGCCCTACCAAAGCCTTTCTCGCGCCACCTTGATTGGGGGCTTGGGCTGGGTGCTTTTTACGATGGTGAGTACCAGTGTGACGCTTTTTACCGAAATCACGGGCGTGGGAATGACGGCACCGACCTCGGAGGCCGTCATCATTCGACGTGACGAATCGGGTGTGACGCACGTTGAAGCCGTCCCTTCTAAAACAGCAGAAAAGTAACCCCAAGCTCATGCCCAAGCGCCCCGACGACACCTTCCCCGTTCCACCCTGGGAAGTGAATAGCTCACACGTGGTCGACCTCCTTGGGGGTCGGGTGCGTGCGCGTCCCTTGTCGGGGGAAGAAGCCTTAAAGGCCTTAGAGACCTTGCAGAAGGACGCCAAAGCCGGCGACCCGGAAGCCTTAGCGCGATGGGGCCACTATTTAATTGCGCACCTCCCGTCCAACCTCACCAACCGTGAGGCCTTGCTTGGGTTTAAAACGAGCCACAAAAAGGGCTGTGACGCGGGGACCTTCTTTCTGGGACTGATGTTCTTACGCGGTCAAGGCACAGCGCAGCAAAAAGAAAAAGGGATCGAAACGCTTTTACCCATCGCCTTTAAGGGGCACGTCAACGCGCAAGCGCTCTTAGTGAAAGCCTACGCTCAAGACGCTGACCCAGAAAGTGACGAGGCCCACCAAGCCCTCTACTGGGCACGCCTGGCAGGGGCGGCAGGCGAGCCCACCTGCGCACGGGAAGCGGGGCTCTTTTACCGAGATGGCTTTGGAACAAAGCCTGACCTAGTAGCTGCTCAAACGTGGTTGAGTCTGGGGGCGAAAGCCGGCGACTGCATCGCGCAGTATGAACTCGCGCGTCTTCTGGAAGACCGTCACAATCCCGCGCGCGACCCCCAGGAAGCCAAACGCTGGCAGCGAGAGGCCGCCTTAAATGGGGACGTGAATGCCCAATACCGTCTGGGGCTCGCCTGTTGGGCGGGGCGTGGGGAAACCGTCGATTTACGCCAAGCCGTACGCTGGATTGCGCGCTCAGCGGAAGGGGGCGATACGCGCGCCTTGGTGACCTTAGCGGGGTTTTATCAAACGGGGAATGCGTTGCCGCTTGATCGCTTTAAAGCCTTAGTCCTTTTAAAGGCCGCGGCCAAACGTGGGGACGTGACCGCCAAAGCGGGGCTTCCTGTTTTAAAAGCGATGCTCACGTACCGCGAGAATCGGCAAGCCTCCAAAGTCCTTCAACACTACCCTGACCTTAAGGCCTTAGTTGAAACGCTTTTACCCCGTAACGAGCGATGAAAAAAAAGACCGTTTACCTCCCCAGGCAAACGGTCTAGAAAATCCCCTACTTCAAGGACCTCGTTGAAAAGGGTTATCGCTTCCAACGAAGTGACTCATAAAGATTTAACGCTATTGTGACAGTTCCCCCGCTCGAGAGGGTTTTCAAAATGAGCCAAGTTGTAACGAATCTTTGAAAATTCGTGCCAACCAACACGGTTTTTACGGGGACGCGAACGGGAAATAATGGGGTTATTACCAGGTCAAATTCACTTTTGTGAATCTCCTTTAAAGAAAAGGACAAATTCCCCTTATCTTTCCTTTAAATCCCCTGTTACACATAGATTTCCCCAAAAAATTGAGGATAAAATAAAACCAAGGGAACGACTCACTTCTCTCTTTCTCGCGTTCTCTTAAACCGAGCGTAAGCGGCGAGCCTTTCGAATGACGCCGACCAATCGACTCAATTTTCTGAGTTGTCGCTCCATTCGACAAATTTCTCTTAGGAGTTATTTATGAACCGTCTTGAATTGGTTGAACGCGTGGCCGAACGCAATGGTCTTTCTAAGGCGCAGGCTGATCGCATTGTGGTGTCCGTTTTTGATGAAATTATTGATTCCGTGGTCAACGGTGAATCGGTCACGTTGATTGGTTTCGGGACCTTTAAGCCCATCGATTGCGCACCCCGCACTGGTCGCAATCCTGCGACGGGCGAATCCATTGCGATTCCCTCGGTACGCAAACCCAAATTCATCCCTGGTACCTATTTCAAAGACTTGGTCAATAAAGCCTGATTCGAGTAGGTCCAGCGATAAACCCCAAATTCCCGCCTACTAGATATACATTTGGTTAGGCGGGTAATTGGATACCTA
>JAHHRF010000008.1 GCA_020025955.1 Sutterella sp. | reverse complement strand
GCTTTGAGCAGACGCAGAATTATATGCATATATAAAAAAGATGAAATCCCTTGAATACCTACGTGCTCAAGGGATCTTTGCTTTTTTGCTGTCAAAGATATGAAAAAGCGTTACCGTCTCGAAGGGATGACGTCAACGCTTTCGAGCGCCTCTACCCCTGCTGAGGTGCGACGTGTCTTAAAAGTGAAGGCGCTTTGAGCAGACGCAGAATTATATGCATATATAAAAAAGATGAAATCCCTTGAACAGCTACGTGCTCAAGGGATCTTTGCTTTTTTACTGTCAAAGACAGGAAAACTCAGGAGCCTCACATTAGGCGCCACGCACCTTCTTTAAAAGCGCAGTGGTGCTTCGCTGGTGCTCAAAGGTTACCGTGATGGTTTTGCCGCCCCACGTATCCACGAGCTTGGCTTCGGGCAGGTCTTCCACGCGGTAGTCGCCGCCCTTAACGTAGATGTCCGGGCGCGCCGCCTCAACGGCCTTTAAGGGAACCGACTCTTCAAAGACCGTGACCAGGTCAACGCTTTCGAGCGCCGCCAATACGGCTGCACGATCGGCTTCGGTGTTAATGGGACGGTCGTCCCCTTTACCTAAGCTCTTCACGGATTGGTCGCTATTGATCGCCACCACCAAGCTCGCCCCCAAGGCTCGGGCCTGCGCCAAATAGGTCACATGACCGCGATGCAGGATGTCAAAGACGCCGTTGGTAAAGACCACGGGTTGGGGCAAGGCTTTGACGCGTTCGGAGAGCTCCTCCAAGGGACAGACTTTCGCTTCAAAGGCGGGGGCAGGTAAACGTTCACTCATGGTGGACTCGCAAGAAAAAAAGAGAAGGCGCCCTTAGAGCGCTTTAAACCAGTCGCTTTGCGTGGCGGCTAAGAGGCTCGGGAACTGTGCGGTGGCGTTTTCACAGGGTTTAACGGGTTCAGTCCCGTTTTTCCCCAGAATCACGGCCGCTCGGCACCCCGCTTTTAAGCCCGCTTCCACGTCGCCTGGCTTATCCCCAAACATGAGGGATTGGCTCAAGTCGAGGTTGAGGTCGTGGGCGGCTTCAAGCAGCATGCCGGGTTCCGGCTTACGGCAGTTGCACGCTTGACGGTATTCATCCAACGCTTTTTCCGGATGATGGGGACAGAAGTAGACCCCCGCCAATGGGGCGCCTGCCTTCTTAAATTCGTCCTTCATCCAGTTCGTTAACGTCCAGAAGTCGGCTTCCGTGTAGTAGCCGCGGCCAATCCCCGATTGGTTCGTGACGACGACCAAGGCGTAGCCCGCGTCCGCTAAGGCGCGAGCTGCGTCTAGGACACCGTCCACAAAGTCAAAGTCTTCGATACGGCTCACGTAGGCGTGATCGATATTAATCACGCCATCGCGATCCAAGAAGGCAGCCTTTTGCATCAGTCAACCGTCGGGTAGGCTTTCAAGAGGTCCTGCATGTAGTCACGCGTCCCTTCTTCCACGCTGGAGAATTCCACGGGGCAGCCCGCCAAGCGAAGCTTCTCGAGGTTGGCCTGGGTATACGCCTGATAGCGACCCTTGAGGGCTTCCGGGAACGGGATGTATTCGAGTTCCCCGCTCTGAACGGCTTCTTGTAACGTAAAGGTGGCCTTGCCTTCGGCTTCACGCAAGGTGTTGATTACCGTTAAAGCGACGTCGTTAAAGCTCTGCGCACGACCCGTCCCTAAGTTGAAGATGCCCGACACAGGGTTATTGATAAAGTGCATGAGCACCTTATTGATGTCTTTGATGTAGACGAAGTCACGGAGCTGTTCGCCGTTACCGTACCCCAAGCACCCTTCAAAGAGCTTCACCTTCTTGTCACGACGGTACTGGAAGTACTGGTGGAAGGCAACGCTCGCCATACGACCCTTGTGTTGTTCGTGGGGCCCATAGACGTTGAAGTAACGGAAGCCAATGACGGGGGCGGTTAAGTTGCCCGCGGCCATTTCACGACGCACGACCTGGTCAAAGAGGTACTTGGAGTAGCCGTAAACATTTAAGGGGCCTTCAAACTCCGGCTCTTCCACAAAGGTGGTCTTGGCGCCATAGGTGGCGGCAGAGGACGCATAGATAAAGGGAATGCGGTGCTTTTGCGCGAAACGGAACAATTCCAGCGTGTAGCGGTAATTGTTTTCCATCATGTAGTGGCCGTCACGCTCCATCGTGTCGGAGCAAGCCCCTTCGTGCACGATTAAGTCGGGCACGGCCATCTCGCCCTTTTTCACGCGTTCGATGAAGTCATTCTTCTCGAAGTAGTCCGAGATCTGGCACTTCGCCAAGTTCTGGTACTTATCCCCGTTGGTGAGGTTGTCCACGGCGATGATGTCGGTTTCCCCAGCGGCATTCAAGGCTAAAACATTGTTGCAGCCGATAAAGCCGGCGGCGCCCGTAACGATAATACTCATGAGTAGGGTTCCTAAAAATTAAGCGTGAAAGAGCTCATCAAAGGTGAGCGTGGCGGTACCGAGCTTGCCGACAACAATGCCGCCGGCGCGGTTGGCGGTGAGGACCGCTTCTTCAATATCAGCACCCGTGGCCAACATCGTGGCTAAAACCGCAATCACGGTGTCCCCCGCCCCCGAGACGTCATAGACTTCACGGGCTTGTGCCGGGACGTTAAATTGCCCGTCGTCTTTGAAAAGGGTCATCCCTTCTTCACTACGGGTTAAGAGTAAGTAGGTGAGATCGAGCTCACGGCGCAGGTTCTGCGCGCGCTCAATCAAATCTTCTTCGGAGTGCCAACGACCCACGACCTGCTGGAGTTCGGAGCGGTTCGGGGTGAGGAGCGTTGCCCCACGGTAGCGCGTGTAGTCATCGCCCTTGGGGTCAATTAAGACGGGCGTGCCACTTTCTTTACCGAGTCGAATCATGTCGATGATGTGGCTCAACCCCCCTTTACCGTAGTCGGAGAGCACCAAGGCGTTCGTTTGAGCTAAGAGCTCAGGGAAGCGCGAGAGGTTCTTGTGAAGGAGTTCCGCATCGGGCACCGCTTCAAAGTCACAGCGAAGCATTTGCTGTTGACGTGCCACCACACGCAATTTCACCGTGGTGGGCAAACGGGGGTCAAATTCTAATTCGGGGCGAATCCCGGCATTTTTCGCCAAGGTTTCAATATGGCGGCCGGCTTCGTCGTTACCGACCACAGAGAGGAAGGTCGCTTCGGCCCCTAAGCTCGCCACATTCAAGGCGACGTTGGCAGCGCCCCCGAGGCGTTCTTCGCAACGGGCTACGCGCACAACGGGTACAGGCGCTTCCGGAGAAATTCGTTCAGCATCGCCAAACCAATAACGATCCAGCATGGCGTCCCCCGCAATGAGGACGCGGGCATTCTTTAAGGTTTCAATATTCATGGTTCGCGGTAGGCGAAAGGAAGTCGATGAAATAAATAGTTTGGGGTGATTTTACCCGTATTGGTGCGTATCGTCTTGGAAAAGCGGGGAAGATGGCAGGGAAATGTGCGCGAGAAGGGAAGTGAATTGGCTAAAATATGGGGTTAATGATTTTTTCACGGAGCAAACTCATGGCAGTCGACGCCAGCATTTTCAAGGCCTATGACATTCGCGGGATTGTGGGCAAGACCCTCACCGACGAAACCGTGCGCGCCGTTGGGCGCATTCTGGGCGCTTGGACAAAACAAAAAGGGCGCACGGCACTTTGCGTAGGTCGCGATGGTCGTCTGTCGGGGCCGGCCTTTGTCGAGGCGTTGAGCCAAGGGATTATGGAAAGCGGGTGCGATGTGATCGACGTCGGTCAAGTGCCCACCCCGGTGCTCTATTTCGCTACCCACTTCTTTGAAACGGGTAGTGGCGTTGCGGTGACGGGCTCGCACAATCCGCCGGACTATAACGGGCTCAAAATGATGATCGATGGGGTGACGCTCTCGGGCGAAACCATCCAGGCGATCCGCGAAGCGATTGAGTCGGGAGATTGGACCCCCGCTGAAGTGCCTGGCACGCGCCGTGAAGAAAATGTGGTTCCCCACTATTTGTCGAAGATTTTGTCGGAAACGACCTTAAAGCGCCCCATGGCGATTGCCTTGGATGCTGGGAACGGCGTTGCCGGCCCCACCGCGGTGGAACTCTTTGAGCGTTTAGGTTGCACCGTCACCCCGCTCTTTACTGACATTGACGGGACCTTCCCGAACCACCACCCCGATCCCAGTAAGCCCGCGAACTTGGAAGACTTGAAGCGCGTTGTGCGTGAACAAAACCTCGAAGTGGGCTTAGCCTTTGACGGCGACGGGGACCGCTTAGGCGTGGTCACGCGTTCGGGCGAAGTGATTTTCCCCGATCGTCAGCTCATGCTCTTTGCGCGTGGGATTTTGGCCCAGCACCCGGGCGCTCAGATTGTCTACGACGTGAAGTGCTCGCGCCGTTTGGCTGAAGACGTGGCCAACCACGGCGGCCAACCCGTAATCAGTGCCACGGGTCACTCCTTAGTGAAAAAAGTCCTTCGTGAAACCCAGGCGCCGTTGGCGGGCGAAATGTCCGGTCACATCTTCTTTAATGACGAACGCTGGTTCGGGTTCGATGATGGGCTCTATGCAGGGGTTCGCTTGTTGGAACTCTTGTCTGCGACGGACGATCCGTCCGCGGAACTCGAAGCTCTGCCCAATGCCGTGAGTACGCCGGAACTTCAGATTCCTGTGACGCCAGAGCGTTGCCGTCGTTTCTTGGAGGCTTTGCGCACCACCGAGTTTGCTGGCGCCACCGATGTCATCACGATTGACGGCGTACGCGTCGAGTGGGCGGACGGCTTTGCCTTGGCGCGCGCGTCGAACACGACGCCCGTGTTGGTGCTTCGCTTAGAAGCCGATACCCCGGACGGGCTCAAGCGCATTGGTCACGACTTTGCTGCCGCCTTGCGCGCGGTGGAACCCAATTTAGATTTGCCTTTCTAAGAGTAGGCTCACGTATGGAAACGAAACATCCTCCCTTTTTCCGTGATGCGGGGTTAAAGACCACCATCAAGGCTTGCGGGATTGAATTAGATCTCGGGCGCCAGCGCTTAACGGCGTCGGACTACGAAGGGTTATTGGCCCTGGCGAACATCAAAGACGTCTTAGGGGCGCAACAACGCATGATGAAGGGGGCCGTCGTCAACGAAAGTGAAGGGCGTCGCGCGCTTCACACGTCGCTTCGTGCGCACTCCAAGAAGGTCCCCGAGTACACCTCGGTCTTGTCCGAGCGCGAACGCTTCTTAGCCTTTGCCGACGACATCCGCTCGGGACGTCGTACGGGGTGCCGTGGGCACAAGATTACCGATGTGATCAACATCGGGATTGGCGGGAGCGACGTGGGCCTTCGTACCGTTTACAACGCCTTGCGATCGCCCAACCCTTCCATTCGCCTTCACTTTTTGGCGGCCTGTGATGGGATTCAGTTAGATCGAATCTTGTCGCAGTGCGACCCCACGACCACCTTGGCGGTGGTGAGCTCGAAGAGCTTTACGACGCGCGAGACGCAGGTGAACGCTGGCGCCATCGACCAGTGGTTCTTGGACGCGGGGATTGTGGGGCCGGATCGCCGTCATCACATGGTGATGGCCTCTGCCAATGACCAGGCGCCAAGCATTCTTTGCCTGCCTCAAGAAAACCTTTTCCGCAGTTGGGATTGGGTGGGCGGCCGCTTCTCGTTATGGGGCGCAACGGGGCTTCCCTTAGCCATTGCGTTAGGGAGTGACAAATTCCTTCAGCTCTTAAGTGGCGCCGAGATGATGGACCGTCACACCTTGGAAGCCAAGCCTGAAGAGAATTTGCCCTTGCATTTAGCGCTCTTGGCGTACTGGAATTCCACGCACTGGGGGATGAGCTCGCACTGTCTTTTGACGTATGATGAGCGCCTTGTGCAAATGGTGCCCTGGCTTCAACAGTTAGAAATGGAAAGCCTGGGTAAAACCGCGAAGGGCTTTGAAGGCGTTCCCACGGGGCAATCCGTCTGGGGGGCGCACGGCAATGAAGCCCAGCATAGTTTCTTCCAGTGGTTACGCGAAGGCACAGCCCGCTCCAGCATTGATATCGTTTGGAGCGAAACCCCTGGGCATCGTTTTGCCGAACACTATCGTGTGCTCTTAGCTAATGCGCGTGCGCAGTCCGAAGCGTTAGTGAGCCGCGAAACCGATGACAAATACTTTAATGCGCTCTCGACCTTGGCGGTCGATGCGTTGACGCCGGCGCGTCTTGGGTCCTTGATGGCGCTCTATGAGCATAAGACCACGATGTTGGGCTCCCTCTATGGGCTCAACCCCTTCGATCAGCCGGGCGTTGAATTGGGTAAGAAGTTGAGTTTGGCCTTAGAGGCTGGAACGTCTACCCCGTAATGAATTGACGTTGAGTTCATGAAAATTTTGATTGTTAAAACGTCCTCCATGGGGGACATTCTTCATGCGCTTCCGGTGGCGTATGACTTGCGCCAGGCCATGCCTGACGCGGTGATTCACTGGGTCGCTGAAGAAAGCTTTGCCGACATTGCGCGCTTGTCGCCCTGTGTGGACGAAGTGAAAACGTGCGCGTTTCGTCGTTGGCGTAAAGCCCTCTTTGCTCGCTCCACCCGTGAAGAGGTGGCGCGCTTAAAGGCGGATCTGCGTAACGAACACTATGACGTCGTGCTCGACATTCAAGGCTTGGCCCGCAGTGGCCTGTTAGCCTCCTGGGCACGTGGCAAAGAAACCGTGGGCTATACGGCCGCGGCCGCCAAAGAGCGTTTAGCCGCGCTCTTTTACACGAAGGGCTTAAATCTGCCTGCGTCCATCCCCGCGGTGCTTCGCTACCGCATGGCTGCCGCGGCCACCTTGGGTTACACCATTGATACGAGTGTGGCGCGCTACGGGCTTCGTAGTAGTGCGACGCCGTCTGTGGACGTGAAGGGGCCCTTTGCGGCGCTTTGTGTCAACACCAGTCGCGATACGAAACTCTGGTCGGAAACGAACTGGACGCAATTAGGGTTAAAACTCTTAGAAACGGGTCGTCGTTCGGTCTTTTTCTGGGGTAATGCCACGGAAAAGGCACGCGTTGAACGGATCGCCGCGACCATCCCCGAGGCCATCGTGGCACCGCGCGATACCCTTTTGAAAACCGCTGCGTTAATTTCGATGGCCGACGTGGCCATCGGGGTAGATACGGGGCTCACGCACATGGCGGCGGCCTTAGGTCGCCCCTCGGTGGGGATTTTTGTCTCCACGCCCATTGATCGCTTAAGTTTGGTGGGGGAAGGCCCTGTCAAGAGTTTGGGCGAAACCCCGTCGGTTGAAGCCGTTTGGCAAGCCGTCACCGACGTTTTACCCGCTTGAAAAGGATAGGTTGTGCGTTTTACTCCTGCTATGTACCGCGCTGTGAGCGTGGTGGCTTTGCCCTTGGCGAGCTTTTATTTGATGTGGCGTTCGCGCCGTCAGCCAGCCTACCGACGTTTCTGGAATGAGCGTTTCGCGTGGGCGCCGTTCCCGCGTAAAACCGATAAGCCCCGTGTGTGGATTCATGCGGTGTCGGTGGGCGAAACCCATGCGGCCAAACCCTTGGTGAGCGCCATGCTGGAGCGCTGGCCCGATGCCGATATTTTGCTCACGCACATGACCCCGACGGGTCGTGAAGCGGGGGCCGCTTTAGTGAAGTTGTCGCCCGGTCGCATCCATCAGTGCTACTTGCCTTATGACGCGCCGTACGCCGTAGAGAAATTCTTCCGTCAGACGCGTCCCAATTTGGGCGTCATTATGGAAACGGAAGTCTGGCCCAACGTGATGCGTGAAGCTGGTCGCGTGGGCGTGCCCATGGTTTTAGCGAACGCTCGAGAAAGCGAAAAGAGCTTGCAAAAGGCGAACCGCTTTATTGATGTGCTGCGTCCTGCCTTTGCGCAATTTTCTGCCATCCTCGCGCAAAGCGAAGCGGATAAAGCGCGCTTAGAACAATTGGGCGGACAAAACATCACCGTGACGGGGAGCTTGAAGTTCGACATTACGCCGAACCGCTCGCAGTATGCCGCCGCGCAAACCTGGAAAGCCCTCTGGACGCGTCCCGTGGTGCTCTTCGCGTCGACCCGTGCGGGGGAAGAGGCGATGTTTGCCCCGTTAATCAAAGCCTATAAGGCGCAGTTGGGCAATCCCCTTTTCTTAGTGGTGCCCCGCCATCCCGAGCGCTTTGATGAAGTCGCTACCCTATTAAAAGAGACGGGTCTCTCGGTGGTGCGTCGTAGCGAGATTACCGAAGCGCAAGCGGTCACCAACGACACCGACGTGCTGTTGGGCGACAGCATGGGCGAAATGAGTTTCTACTGTGCGCTGAGCGATCAGGTTGTCATGGGCGGAAGCTTTGGCCCCTATGGCTCGCAAAACGTGATTGAACCCGCGATGGCGGGCTCGCCCGTGATTGTGGGGCCGTCGACCTTTAACTTCGAGCAAATCATTGCAGACGGGGTGGAAGCGGGCGCCATGCAGCGCGTCGCCAACCCGGAAGACGCCATGAAGGCGTTACTCGCCTGGCATACGTCGCCCGAGACCTGTGCCGAAGCGAGCGACAAGGCCGTCGCCTTTTCGAGCGCTTACCGTGGTGCCACCGCACGCATTATGGAAACCTTGGAGGCTTTATGGAAAACGGGACAAAAACGCGAATTCCCAACGTCGTAAGCATTGCTGGGGTGGACCCCTCTGGGGGCGCTGGCGTTTTAGCGGACGTTAAAGCAATCAGCGCCTGTGGAGCGTATGCGGGTGGGGTGGTCACCGCCTTAACCGCGCAGAACACCCAAGCCGTGACGGGGGTGTTGCCCGTGGACTGCGCCTTTGTGCGAGCGCAGTTGGACACGCTCTTTGATGACGTTGAGGTCGACGCCGTCAAGATTGGGATGCTCGGGACGCGTGAACTCATTGAAACGGTAGGGGCAGTGCTCACGGAGCGCGCCCCCAAGTGGATTGTGCTCGATCCGGTGATGGTCGCAAAAAGTGGCGACCGATTGCTGGAGGCGGACGCCGTGAGTGCCTTAATCGAGGTGCTACTGCCTCAAGCGGACGTGCTCACGCCGAATTTACCCGAAGCCCAAGTCCTTCTCGGGCGCGATGAACCCATCGAAACCCGCGAAGAAATGGAAGCGGTGGGGAAAGCCTTGCTCCTTTACATGAAGCCGGGTGCCGCCGTCCTCATGAAGGGCGGCCACTTAGTAAGCGACGAGGCGCCTGACCTCTTAGTGACTGAAAACGAGGTCTTTGTCTACGAAGCCCCGCGCATTCATACGAAGAATACGCACGGGACGGGGTGCACCTTTAGTTCTGCCCTGGCGGCCTATTTACCGCAAAGTCCGCGCGTGGACGTCGCGGTGGGACGTGCTAAAGACTATCTCACCAAGGCGATTGAGGCCGCGGACGACCTCTCGGTGGGGTCGGGTCACGGACCCACGGATCACTTCTGGATGCTTCGAGAAATGCCCTAAAATCGACAAATGTAAAAATTTGTAACAGCCATTTGACAACATCGGGGATTGTCTGCATAATTCATCTCCTACGGCGCATTAGCTCAGTCGGTTAGAGCAGAGGAATCATAATCCTTGTGTCCGCGGTTCGAATCCGTGATGCGCCACCAGAATTCTTAGAGAGCCTCGACATCCTTGATGTTCGAGGCTTTTCTGTGTCTGACCCCATTAACTTCGTCACCGGATCTAAACCGTGCAAGCGAAAAAACTCTACCTTCGCAGCTTTGGCTGCCAAATGAACGACTACGACACCAAGCGCATCGCCGACTTATTGGCGGACTCCGATGGTTATGTCGTAACGAACGAAATCCAAGACGCTGACCTCATCGTCATGAACACCTGTTCCATTCGTGAAAAGGCCCAAGAAAAGACCTTTTCGGATTTGGGACGCTTGCGTGAGCTCAAGGTCGCCAACCCCAATCTTTTGATTGCGGTCGGGGGCTGTGTGGCGAGCCAAGAAGGCGCCAATGTCGTAAAGCGCGCCCCCTTAGTGGACGTGGTCTTTGGTCCGCAAACCTTACACCGTTTGCCGGAACTTTTAGCCGAACGCCAGAAAACGGGCAAGCCCCAGGTGGACGTAAGCTTCCCTGAGATTGAAAAGTTCGATCATTTGCCCGCGCCCAAGGCAGAAGGCGCAACCGCCTTTGTCTCCATCATGGAAGGGTGCTCCAAGTACTGCACGTACTGCGTGGTGCCTTATACCCGTGGCGAAGAAATCTCGCGCCCGTTGGTGGACGTGCTCTTAGAGTGCGCCCAGTTAGCGGACCAAGGCGTGAAAGAAATCACCCTCTTGGGTCAGAACGTCAATGCCTACCGAGGCGCTGCGCCCACGGGCGAGACGGTCGACTTTGCGCTTCTGTTGGATTACGTCGCGGAAATCGATGGGATTGAACGCATTCGCTATACGACGAGCCATCCGCGTGAATTCTCCCAGCGCATCATTGATGCCTATGGGCGTAACACCAAGTTGGTGAACCACGTGCACTTGCCGGTGCAAGCCGGGTCTGACCGTGTGTTAGCCGCCATGAAGCGTGGCTACACGGCCCTGGAATATAAGTCCATCGTGCGTCGCCTTCGTGCCGTGCGTCCGGATATTTCGATTGCTACCGACTTTATCGTCGGGTTCCCGGGTGAGACGGAAGAAGACTTTGAAAAGACGATGAAGCTCGTGGAAGACGTGGGCTTTGATTCGAGCTTCTCCTTTGTCTATAGTCCGCGTCCAGGCACCCCTGCTGCACGCTACCCCGATGAGACGCCGTATCGCACCAAGGTGGAACGCCTTCAGCGCTTACAAAAAGCGATTGATGACCACGCGCAGGGGATTAGTGCCTCGATGTTGGGAACCCAGCAGCGTGTGCTCGTGTTGGGCCCTGCCAAGCGCGGGGACGGTCAGTTAATGGCCCGTACCGACAACAACCGTATCGTCAACTTCATGGGTGATATGAGCTTAGTGGACCAAATGGTCACGGTTCGAATCACGGATGTGTACGCCCATAGCTTAGGCGGCGAATTGGTTTAAAATTAGAACCTGTAGAAGGGGCAAGACGATCCGCAAGCTGTCGGTGTCGCTGCCCCTTTTTCTCAACAGGCGAAAAGTTAAAAAGAAGTAAAGAGGCTACGTTTGTCCATGAAAAAACCGTCCATGAGCTTTTTAGCCGATGCGGGTGCCGCCCAGTTAAGCGATTTGTGCGGTCCGCTCGATGAAAATCTCCGTCAAATTGAACACATCCTGGGGGTGAAGATTGCCCGCCGTGGGCATCGTTTCGAGGTCTTCGGTGAAAAGTCCGCGGCGCACCGTGCCGTGAGCGCCTTGGCGGCGTTTCTTGACCAGGTGACCCAAACGGGGGACGCCCTCACGGTCGATGCCGTGCAGTGGTACTTCGTGGGGGATGATGACGAATACCGTCAAGCCGGGGGCGATCCCGTCTTAGACAACGTGGACTTAAAGACCCGTCGCCGTGACCTTCAGGGGCGCACCCCGAACCAGCGCGTCTACTTAAAGGCGATTCTGGGGCACGACATCAATTTTGGCGTGGGCCCAGCGGGCACGGGCAAAACCTATTTGGCGGTTGCGTGCGCAGTGGACGCCATTGAACGCGGCACGGTGGAGCGCATTGTGCTTACGCGCCCTGCCGTAGAGGCCGGCGAACGTTTAGGCTTTTTGCCAGGCGACTTAACGCAGAAGGTCGATCCCTATTTGCGCCCTTTGTACGACGCCCTCTTTGACTTGATTGGGTTCGATAAGGCGCAACGCCTCATGGAGCGCCAAACGATTGAAATTGCGCCGTTAGCTTACATGCGCGGGCGCACGCTCAATAACGCCTTTGTGATTTTGGACGAAGCGCAAAATACGACGCCAGAACAAATGAAGATGTTCTTAACTCGTATTGGCTTTGGCACCAAGGCCGTGATCACGGGGGACGTCACGCAGATTGACTTGCCTAAGGGCGTGCCATCAGGCTTAAAGCAAGCCGTGCACATTTTGGATGGGGTGCCTGGCATTTCCATCACGCGCTTTACCGCGGGCGACGTCGTACGTCACCCGTTGGTCGCGAAGATCGTGCGTGCTTACGCCGAAGAAGAGGCCCGTCAAGAAGCCCTTCATAAAGAAGAAGCCCAAGCGCGAAAGCGTGAGCGTCAAGAACGTTTAGCCCAACAACAAGCCTAAGGAGCGCTTTATGACCCCCGATTTTTCGACGGTTCAGCCCGTCCATCTTTCGATTCAAAACGCCTACGAGGGTGACATCAAGTTGCAAAGCCCCACGACCATTCGTCGTTGGGTGAAGGCGGCAGCGCTTCGCCCCACCACGATTACGTTACGTTTCGTGGATACGGAAGAGGGCTTAGCGTTGAATTCGAGCTACCGCGGGCGTGACTACGCCACCAACGTTTTAACCTTTGACTACGTGCATGAGCCCGAAGTCGAAGCCGACGTCGTAATTTGCGTGCCGGTGGTGGACCGTGAAGCGCGCGAGCAGGGCAAACGCTTTTTACACCACATGGCGCACATGGTGGTCCATGCGGTCTTGCATGCCCACGGGTACGACCATATTGAGGATGACGAGGCGGAAGAAATGGAAGCCCTTGAAAAAGTCATCCTCGCGCACTTAGGCTACCCCAACCCGTACGAAGATTAAGCCCCTCGAGCGGGGCTAACCCTGTCGGGTCCCCTAGGGGGCCCGAAAATCGGGTAAGCTTTAATCTTGTCTAGTTTCTTTTAGGACCTTTCCTCCAACACTATGTCCACGTCCCCTGACCCGTCACAACGCTCCTTTTTAGAGCGTCTTTCGTCGCTCTTTCATGAATCCGATATCTCGGATCGTTCTGCGCTCACTGTCACCTTGCGTGAAGCTTTAGAGCGTGGCGTGATTGATGAAGAAACGTTTTCGATGATGCAAGGGGCGCTCGGCGTCTCCACGCGTCGTGCGGTGGACTTGATGATTCCGCGTGCTCAGTTTGATGCCGTGGACTTATCCGAACCCTTGGAAGAATGGCTCCCCAAGTTGATCGCCTCGGGGCGCTCGCGTCTGCCCGTTTATCGTGACGACGTGGATAACATCTTGGGGATTTTGCACGCCAAAGATTTACTCCCCTTAATCACGAACCCGAATTTGTCCGTGGAAGAGCGTTTGCGCCCGGCCCCCTTTATTCCGGAGAGCCAGCCCAGTAACGTCCTTCTTCGTGACTTTAAGGCTACCCGCACCCACATGGCGCTCGTCGTTGACGAGTATGGGAGCGTGTCGGGGCTCATCACCATTGAAGACGTCTTAGAGCAGATCGTGGGCGAAATCGATGACGAATTTGATGAGAACTTGGACGAATACAACATTGTTCCCGAAGGGGACGTCTTCCGCGTGCGTGCCTTAACGCCCATTGAGCAGTTCAACGAATTCTTCGAGTCGGACTTACAGGATGACTACTGTGAAACCATCGGGGGCTTGGTCACGGACCGCTTTGAGCATGTGCCTAAGAGCGGGGAAGAAATCAAAATTGGCGACTTCACCTTCCGCATCGTGCGCAGTGACGGTCGTCAGGTCTCTGTATTACAGGTCGAGAAAATCGAATCGTGACCCGAATGAATCGTTTTAAAGCGCTTGGATTGACTCTGAGCGCTTTTCTCATGGGGCTCGCCTTTTCTCAAGGCTTTTCCTATTCAGGAGAAGGTTGGGAAGGGGTCGTAGCGTGGCTCGCCCTTGTGGGCTTTTTCCTGATTTGGTCCTGGATGGGGTGCGCCAAACGCTCGGCGATGGCGAGCCTCGCGTTTAGCTTGGGGTGGTTTGTCCCGGGACTTAACTGGGTGATGCACTCCATGACCGTCTACGGAAACGTCCCGTGGGTGCTCTCCGCCTTAGCGGTGGTTCTTTTGGGGGCGACGTTAAGTCTCGTCACCTTGATTCCTGTCCCTTTGAGCGCCTGGGTGCGAAAGCGCTCGGAGTGGGGCGCCATTTCCGCCACCGTTGGCCTCATGGTCTTTTTAGAGTGGGTGCGATTGACGTGGTTCCCGGGCTTTGGCTGGTTGTCACCCGCGTACGCTGTGGTGGATACGCCTTTGTTGGCGTCCGCTGCCGTCGGGGGCACCGTTTTGATGAATGCCTTAACCATTGCGGGGGCCGCGTGGACCGCGATGAGTTTGCGCGCGCTCTTTAACCCGGCGTTTTCCAAAAAAGGTTGGGTGCTGTGGCTCCTGTGGGCCATCACCGTGGTGGGGTTGAACGAAGCCTGGAAGGCGCACCCCTATCCCGTGCAAGACAAGAGCGTAAGCCCCTTGTACGTGCGTGCGGTGCAGCCGGATTTGCCCCTCATTCACTACGCGTATCAGCCCGAAGACGCCGATCGCTTTGAGGCGCTCTTGCCTTTTGCGCGCGCTCCGTGGCCGAAAGGCTCTGTGAATCGCCTCTTCATTACCCCCGAGGGGCTCGTCGGGCGCCCGGTGAATCATTTCCGCGTGAAAGAACAGGACGTCCTCGTGCGCCTCCAGAGGGAAGCCCAGGCGCCGATTCTCTTTAACGGCTTTCGTGTCGAAGGCACCCGCGTCTTTAACACGGGCTTTTTGTGGGATAACGGCATTCGCTACACGCTCGACAAGCGTAATTTAGTGCCCTTTGGGGAGTTTGTGCCGCCGGGTGCCCGTTGGGTGGTCGATGCCTTGGGGATCCCCATGCATGACTTAACCGAAGGCGAAGGACTGCAGCCTGCACTCAAACTCGATGGGCTTTCCTTGGGGCTTTTGATTTGCTACGAAAACCTCTACGGGGAAACGGTGCGCGAGATGATTGCGGCGGATAAGCCCGATCTCTTTGTCGTCACCTCCAACATGAAGTGGTTTGGGGAGGCGGCCCGAGCGCAACAGCTTCAGATGGCGCGCGTCAGAGCCGTAGAAGCGGGGCGCCCCGTTTTGAGCGTAAGTAACGACGGGCCCACCGCGTGGGTGAATTCGCGCGGTGAAGTGATCCAAGAATTGAGCACCCGACGCCAAGGGGAACTCACCCTAGCGGTTCCCAAAATCACCGTGACGGAAAACCTTTATCAGCGCTGGGGCGATCGCCCTGGGCTCGTTTTTCTCCTCCTTTTGCTCCTCGGTTCGGTTTTCACGCGTTTTTACCCGCGTCCGAACGGAGCGCGAGGACTATAATTACAGTTTACGTTTCGTCCCTCGGGGGGAATTAAACCCTTCGATACGGACAATTGTTTATCCCAACCTTCTAACAACAGGCGTCGGACTTTATAAGGGTTCGGCGACACAAAGCGAATGATCACCTTTCAGGAAGTCATCCTGCGATTGCAGGAGTATTGGAATCGTCAAGGCTGTGCCTTGTTACAGCCCATTGACTTGGAAGTCGGCGCCGGCACGTCGCACACGGCTACGTTCTTGCGCGCTTTAGGGCCGGAGCCTTGGCGTGCTGCCTACGTCCAGCCCTCGCGTCGTCCGAAGGATGCGCGCTACGGCGAAAACCCCAACCGTCTTCATCAGCACCATCAGTATCAGGTGGTCTTGAAGCCGAGCCCCACGAACATCGTGGATCTGTACTTGGGTAGCCTTCGTGCCTTAGGGATCGACACCGAAGTCAATGACATCCGCTTTGTGGAAGACAACTGGGAGAACCCGACCTTAGGGGCCTGGGGTCTTGGCTGGGAAGTGTGGATGAACGGGATGGAAGTCACCCAGTTCACGTACTTCCAGCAGGTGGGCGGCTTAGAGTGCAAGCCCATCACGGGTGAAATCACGTACGGGTTAGAACGCTTAACCATGTACTTACAGAATTGCGACAACGTCTTTGACTTGGTCTACACCCGCTGGACCGATGCCATGGGCAAGGAACACGTCTTAACGTACGGTGACGTTTTCCACCAGAACGAAGTCGAACAGTCCAAGTACAACTTTGAAGCCAGCGACTGCGACAAGCTTTTGACGCAGTTTGACTACTACGAAGGCGAAGCCAAGCGCTTGATGGACCTGGATTTGGCCTTGCCGGCCTATGAAATGGTTTTGAAGGCCGGTCATACCTTCAACCTCTTGGATGCCCACGGTGCGATCTCCGTGACGGAACGTGCTGCCTACATTGGCCGCATCCGTAACATCTCGCGCGCAGTGGCCCAGAGCTACTACGAAGCCCGTGAACGCTTGGGCTTCCCCATGTTGAAAGAGGCTAACTAATCAAGGTTGATCGTTATGTTGAAGAATTTGCTTGTTGAACTGCAGACCGAAGAGCTCCCGCCTAAGGCGCTCGAAAAGCTCTCCGTTGCCTTAGCTGACGGGGTGGCCAAGTCCTTAAAGGACCAGGGCTTTTTACAGGATGATAGCCAGGTTACGGTGTATGGCTCGCCCCGCCGTTTGGCCTTCCACATCACCCAGGTGTTGGATGTGAGCCCCGATGTGGCCTTCACCCAGAAGTTGGTGCCGGTGCGCGTGGGCTTGGATGCCGAGGGCAACGCCACGATGGCGTTAACGAAGAAGATGGCTGCCTTAGGGATTGAATGCCCCGTCTCCGACTTGAAGCGCGTGAACGACGGCAAGAACGAGCAGCTCGTCTTTGAAGGCGTGCGTCCGGGCTATGCGTTAGCCCAGGGCTTACAGAGCGCCTTAGAAGACTCCATCAAGAAGCTCCCCATCCCGAAGGTGATGACCTATCAGTTGGCTGACGGGGTGACCACGGTTTCCTTTGTGCGTCCCGTGAAGCACTTGACGGCGCTCTTTGGCAGCGACGTCGTGCCCGTCAACTTATTGGGCTTAATCGCCAATCGCGTCACGCGCGGTCACCGCTTCCACACGTCTGACTTGGTGGAAATTGCGGACGCTGACAGCTACGAAGCCACCTTGAAGGCCAATCGTGTGATGCCCGCTTTTGCGGAACGCCGCGAAACCCTTCGCAACCTTTTGACGGCCGAAGCCCAGCGCTTGAACGCCAACGTGATCATGCCCGATGACCTCTTAGACGAAGTCACCGCTTTGACCGAATGGCCCGTCATTTACACCTCCGAATTTGATGAAGCCTTCTTGGAAGTGCCGGAAGAGTGCTTGATTTTGACGATGCAGTTGAATCAGAAGTACTTCGCGCTTCGTAACCAGGACGGCAAGTTAAGCCACCAGTTCTTGTTGGTTTCCCAGTTGGAAGCCAAGGACGGCGGTAAGGCCATCGCTGGCGGTAACGCTCGCGTGGTGCGCGCTCGTTTGGCTGACGCCAAGTTCTTCTACGACCAGGACCGTCTGGAAACGTTAGAAAGCCGAGTGCCTGGGTTAAAGAACGTGGTTTACCACAACAAGCTCGGTAGCCAGCTCGAACGCGTGGAACGCGTGGAAGCCATGGCTGGGCGCTTTGCGGAAATGTTGGGCGCTAACGCCGTGGACGCCAAGCGTGCTGCACGCTTAGCCAAGGCGGACTTGCGCACCTTGATGGTGGGTGAGTTCCCGGAACTCCAGGGCATCATGGGCGAATACTATGCCAAGAACGACGGTGAATCGGCTGACGTAGCGTTGGCGATTCGTGAGCACTACCAGCCCCGTTATGCAGGCGACGCTCTGCCCTCGACGCCCGTGTCGACCGCATTGGCCTTAGCGGACAAGATGGAAACCTTGACGGGTCTCTTTGGGATCGGTCAGATGCCCACCGGCGAAAAGGATCCGTTCGCGTTACGTCGTCATGCCTTGGGTGTGCTTCGTATGCTCATCGAAAAGCGCCTCCCCGTGGCCTTTACCACGTTACTTGACGCTGCTTGGGACGTGGAATTGAAGGTGGCTGGCGTCACCGATCATCGTGAAGCCTTAAAGACGTTCTTCACTGATCGTTTACGCGTCATGTTCCGTGACATGGGCTATACCGCCAACGAAATCGATGCCGTGTTAGCGCTGGAGCCCGAAGAGCTCCACGACATCAAGGCGCGTTTGGATGCGTTACGTGGCTTCATGGCCTTGCCCGAAGCCCAGAGCTTGACCGCGGCCAACAAGCGTATTGGCAACATCCTCAAGAAGATCGAAGGCGATGTGCCGACGGCGGTCTCCGTGGACGTGATGGAACAAGACGAAGAGCGTGCCTTGTGGCAGGCCTTGCTGGCGGTTGAACCCAAGGCGAACGCCGCCTTTGAAGCGGGTAACTACGCGGAAATGTTGGCGTCGTTAGCCGGCTTGAAGGAGGCGGTGGACGCCTTCTTCGAAGCTGTGATGGTCAATGCCGAAGACCCCGCTTTGCGTGCCAACCGTCAGGCGATCTTGAATCGCCTCTACACGGTGATGAACCGTGTGGCGGAAATTGCTCGCTTAGCGCAGTAATCGGTCAGGCAAAAGGGGACTTCGTCATCGAGGATTCCCCGTTTTAGCCCCCCAAAGAAGGGATTGTGTCGGTATGATGGACGCAATCCCTTTTTCTTTTTTAGGACGAAAACATCATGGGTTATGTGCGAGCTTGGAGTTTTTACTTGGCGTTAGCCGTATCGCTCATCCTCTTATGTGTCTCGCTTTGTTTAGCGTGGCCCTTCACGAGCACCCATTGGCGCTACCGCGTGCTTTGTCGTTGTTGGGCGGACTTTGTCCTTTGGAGCCTAGAGAAGCTCTGTCACGTGCGCTATGAAATGCGTGGGATGGAGAATATGCCCGACGCCACGGAGCACGTCATGGTCCTCTCCAAACACCAATCCGCGTGGGATCCGTTCTGGTTAGGGAAGCACTTAGCGGGCGACGTTTGCTTTCTCTACAAACGTAGTCTCAACTGGGTGCCGGCCTTGGGCTGGAGCTTAAAAGCCATGGACATGCTGGCCGTGGACCGTGCGCACGGACGAGAAGCCTTTGAAGCGTTTTTGCGTGATGGCACGAAAAAACTTCAAGACGGCTGGTGGGTCACGCTTTTCCCGGAAGGGACGCGCGTGGCGCCCGGAGAGCGCGTTCGCTATAAGAGTGGCGGGGCACGTGTGGCGTGTCACGCGGGCGTTCCCATTCTCCCTATTGCCCACAATGCAGGGCGCTTCTGGGGGCGTGATTCCATCTTAAAGCGTCCTGGTACCATCACCGTCGTCGTGGGTCCCTTGATTGAAACCCAAGGCAAGAACCCCGTGGAAGTCACCAAGGCCGTGGAGGACTGGATTGAAGCTCAAATGGCCCAGCTTTAAGTGGGGACGCGAAGACGAGGCGACAAAGCGCCGTCGTGCACTTCGAGAGGGGATGACGGCGCCCGAAATCCGCGCAGTGAAAACCCCTGCCGGACGCATTACGTTTCGCCTTCGCTATAGCGATCGTGCGAGGCGCGCGAGCTTACGTTTAAAGCCCAGCACAGGCTTAGAGATTGTGCTCCCGTGGTCGGAGCCGCCCGAGTATGCCGATAGCGTTTTACTCAAACACCTCGACTGGGTACTCACCCACCAGGTGCGCGCCGAAAAAACCTTAGCGAATTCCCCGTCGGTACCGAGCCCCCATGCGTGGTTAGAGGGCGGTGACTGCTTGCTTTCTGGCATTGGGGTGCCCGTCACCTTTTCTGCCCGCCAAAACGCGATTTTGCGGCGTGATGACGGGACGCCCGAAGGGATTCATTTGCGTGTGGCCCTTGACGCCTTGGAAGCCGACAAAACCAAGGCGCTGGAGACGCTCATTAAAACGGAGGCGAAGGTGTACTTGGGGCAGCGTTTAGCGCATTGTTTAAAGCGTTCTCCAAAGGCCCCTTCTGGGTGGCAACTCTCGGGCGCTAAAGGCCGTTGGGGGTCCTGCACCAGCGCCCAGTGGATTCGACTCGCTTGGCGCTTACTCTTTTTGCCAGAACCCTTGGTCGACGCCGTGATCTACCACGAGCTCGGGCACTTACTCGAAATGAACCACTCTCCCGCCTTTTGGAAAGGAGTGGAGGGGATGGACCCCGACTACAAGGCGCACCGTACAGAACTCAAAGCCTGGGCAGCGGTGGGGTTGCCGCTTTAAGCGGTTTCAAAAGGAAGCCCCCAAAGGTAACCCAAAAGAAAAGGACGATCGAATACGTATCCGATCGTCCTTTTTGTCCGTTAAGGGGGAGGGGCTTTTTAGAGCGCTTCCGCCTTTTTCGCCTCTGCCATGACGTTGGCTAAGGCCACAAACGACTCCACCGGGAGGGTTTCGGCGCGAGCGCCTGGGTTCACCCCCGCGGCTTCAATCATTTCAGCTGTCATCACCGTGGAGAGACCGTTACGAATCGTCTTGCGACGCTGTTGGAAGGCTAAGGCCACAACCGTCGAGAAGGCCTCAAAGTCCACCGGCAAGAGCGTGTCCACAGCCTTCGGGATCATGCGCACGATGGAGCTCGTCACCTTGGGCGGGGGCACAAAGGCGCCCGGCGGCACGTCAAAGAGCTTATGCATGCGATAGCGATACTGAAGCATCACCGATAAGCGCCCGTAGGTCTTGGATCCCGGTTCCGCCACCATGCGGTCAACCACTTCCTTTTGAAGCATGAAGTGCTGGTCGATCACGCGGTCCGCAGCCTTCATCAACTCAAACAGTAAGGGCGAAGAGATGTTGTAGGGGAGGTTGCCGATAATGCGCAGGCGCTTTTCCGGCAACACCGCCGTCCAGTCGAGCTTTAAGGCATCTTCTTCGATGAGGGAGAGTTCCTCTTCGGTGAACTGGGTGCGCAAAAAGGCCGCCAAATCGCGGTCAATTTCCACCGCCGTTTCGTGACCAGCAGCTGCAATCACATAGCGCGTGATGGCCGCTTGACCCGGCCCAATTTCAACGAGCGCGTCACCCGGCTTGGGATCGATCCCACGCACAATGCGTTCGATCCAATGTTTGTCATGAAGAAAATTCTGACCAAAGCGTTTGCGGGCGTGATGCCCTTCCAACCATTCTTGCTTCACAGTTTTAATCAATATCCTAGCGAGAAAAAAAGAGGAGTTCCCCTCAGGCGAGAAGAACTCCTTCGGTATCCTACCGTTTTTTTTAGCCCCGTGCTTTATTGGGCATCGACATCTTGACGAATATCGACATAGGCTTCGTCACGGAGGCGACGTTCCCAGTCATAAGCGGCTTCAGCAAGCTTCTTCTGACCGATCGCCTGACGGGCCTGCGCACGAAGTCGTTCGGGGCTGCCGTCCTTGTCCACCTGACGGCCTTCCACCTGGATTAAGTGGTAGCCATAGGGGGTGCGAACGATGGGCGAGATTTCGCCGGGCTTGAGCTTATTCATGGCTTCTTCGAACTGGGGAACCATGTCGCCCGGTTCCACCCAGCCTAAGTCCCCACCGCGGGTCGCGGAGCCGTCCACGGAATTTAAGCGCGCCACCGTGGCGAAGTCATCGGGCTTTTCCACCAAGCGTTGACGAAGGTCCGTCAAACGACGAAGGATCTGGTCTTCGGGGGTGACGTCGCTTACCGTCATCAAGATGTGACGAACGTGCGTACGTTCCACGGGACCGCCCGAGAGCTTATGCTGGACGCCGTCGCGGGTGCCCAAAAGCTTCACGACGTGCCAAGCGTGAGCCGACTTAAAGCTGTAGACCGAGCCCGAACGGGGGTTGGCTTTAATCGCCGCCCAGAATTCAGTGGGCAAGTTCTGCGCGTCACGCCACCCTAAGTCGCCGCCCGACAAGGCGTCGGAGGCCTTGGAGTTGGCCACCACTAACTTTTCAAAGTCTTCGCCCGGGGTCTTAGCCGCCTTCACTAAGCGCTCGGCTTCCGCTTTGGCTTCCGACTCCGTCATCGTCTTATCAAAGGGTAAGAGGATGTGCGCGACGTGGTACTGCGTGGGGTCTTCACCCACGAAACCGGCCTGCTCGGCTAAGAAAGCGTTGACTTCCGACTCAGGGATCGTGATGTTGGCATCCACTTCACGTTCACGCAAACGCTGCGTGATGAGCTGATTGCGGATTTCTTCCTGGAAGGCGCCAATGGAGGAGCCGTCCTTGGTGAGTTCTTGAGCGAGTTCCTGCGGCGTCAAGTTATTTTGCTGCGCAATCTGCATGATCGTAGCGTTAACGACGTTAGCGTCCACGCTAATGCCCGTTTCCGCGGCACGCTGCAAAATGACATGTTCCGTAATCATGCGATCGAGCACTTGCTTACGCAACTCGGGCATGCTCGGGAGTTGTACACCCTGGCGACGAAGGTTTAAAGCCGTCGAGTGAATGCGGTCACGCAATTCGCGTTCCGTAATCACGTCGTGGTTAACGATGGCGACAATATGATCGAGCGCCGTAGCTTGCGTCGGTTGAGCGACTGCGACCGGCGTTTCGGCCCATGCAGCCATGGCGGGCAGGGCTGCCAGCGCGATGGCGAGAGTCTTGAGTTTGGTCATATTTTCGTACTGTCCTTATAGTTCGGGGAAAGCGCGAGCGCGTTGATACCCCTGAATATTACGTTTGAGTTCTTTGATCGGACTCGTGCCGATACTCCCTAAGCCAGACAACTCTAACTGAAGGAAGAAACTCGATTCCGTACGGTTATCCGTCGTGTTGTAACGTTGCGCAACAAAACGCATCGTCCAACAGTCGTGCACATATTCTAGCCCCGCGAGCATTTCGATGGGACGGTGATTATTAAGCGAGTAGTTGTAGCGAGCTAAACCATAGAGCTTCTTGGTGAGCGGCCACTGAACCGAGAGGTCAAGTTGCTTGATGTGGTCGTCATCCCAGTCCCCCACACGGCGGGCCGTATGCGGGTTGTTGTAGCGGAAGGAGAGCCCTAACGCGCTCATGGGACGGGGGCGCCAGAGAACGCCCGCGTTAACCTTTTCCACGCTCTTCGATTTCGCGGCGTACTGGAAGGTGCCGTCAACCGTCACGTGATAGGGCAAGTGCGCGGAGACGCTCGCTAAGACGTCACTGCGACCCGAATCCACGGTGGTGCCCGGTGCATTCATGTCAGTGTTGGACTTGCGCAAGTAGAAGCGCTCCCCAATGCTCGCACGCAACCACTCACGCCCGTTTTGCGGGTCAAAGAGTTTGGTCGTCACCAAGGTCGAAATCTGGTTACTTTCGTTGACGGCGTCCGCGCCCGTAAAGGCGTTGCTCACAAATAAGGGCGCATAACTCAAGTCCGCCAAGGTCGTGTCAAAGAACGGAATCTGGTTCATGTCACGACGCGGACTCCAAGCGTAGTAAACGCTCGGCTCCAACGTTTGGCGCACAGCGCGACCAAAGAGGTTGGTGTTACGTTCGAAAATCAACCCCGTATCCATACTCACGCTCGGGAGCGTGAAGTTCGGACGATGGTCCTTTAACTTGGGATTGCGATCCAAGTGGCGTAAGTCGTACCAGCTGCCCAACCATGAGACGCGCGGGAAGGCGTACCAGCCTGAGGAGAGAATCGGATAGGTCACCGTCTGCTGGAAGATTAAGCGCTTACCGTCCACGCGGTTGTCGCTCTTAAAGTCAGCGGCGTCCACTAAGGTGCGGAATTCAAAGCCATTCCAGTTGCCCACGTGATTGCTCACACGCAAATGCGGAATACGTTCGTAGGGCTTGGACTTGTCGCTTAAGGTTTGGTTCTTTTCAACGGAGAGCTGCGCTTCCAAATAGGGGTTGCGGTAGCCCACCCAGAAATCCTGCGGCAACACCGACTGACTGGTCTCGCGGATGTTCCCGGAGAAGTCATTGATGAAGTCATTGTCGCTGACGCGGTTATAGTCCACGCCCGCAAAGACGTTGTCGCGCTTAAAGGCTAAGTCGGCGTGAATGCCGTTACGGCTTTCCTTCGTGACACGGTCTTTACCGATCCAGTCGGCGGTTAATTCCCCACGGAAGTAGGGGAGCAATAAACGCGTCTGCGTCTCTAACAACACCCCACGCTTACTCATCACGCGCGGCGTGAGCGTTAAGTCGTAGTTGGGGGCCAAATTTAAGTAAACCGGGACACGCACGTCCACCCCACGGGTGGAGCTCATCCCAAAGGTCGGGGTCAAGAGCCCCGAGCGACGTTCATTGGTGATCGGGAAGGAAAGCCAGGGAGAGCCCAAAATCGGCACACCCATAAAGTGCAAGGTTGCACCCGTACCCGTGGCGGTCTTATCGTATTCGTCCACCGTCAACTTATTCATACGAATAAACCACGCTTCGTCATCACGACGGCAGGTGGTGAGCTTGGCATCATCCAACGTGGTCTTGTCGCCCGAGACGAAGCGAATCACCTTGGCGCACCCACGCATACGGCGGGGCGTGTACTCGTATTCAGCGTCCGTCATTTCCCCTTCTTGGCGGGTCAAGCGATAGCGCATGTTGGGCGCCGTAAAGCTCGCCCCATCCTTAGAGAGCGTGGCATTACCCGAGGCTTCTACCTCGTCGGTTTTCTGCGTGTAGCGAATCGTATCGCCCGTGAGCACCGCATCCCCGCGACGCACTTCAGCGTTACCTTCTAAAACCAGGGAATCGTCAGGATTACCCATGATGAGGTTAGCGGAGACGACGCTCGGTTGAGCCGCCTCATCGTGTTGAGAAGGAGCGGACGGGGCGGGTTCGGTCGTCGACGCGGCAAAACCCGAAGCGCTAAAGGCGCTCAAGATTAAGAGGCTGAGCAGACGGGGACGGGCAAATTTCATGATCAAGGGTGGGTTGGGTGACAGTCTTGGGTTAGACCGATAGAATGACGGGAAAACTCTGTGAATTATAAAACGCGATGAGAAAAAGGGCGGACTTTTCACTGTTCAAAAGACAGGGAGACGCCTGAAGGTGACGAGAAGCGCGTTTTTCCTCTATTGCGTCACGCCTTACCTAGGAGTCCACCCCCATGTCTACGCAGACTTTGAGCGCGTCCTTGCAATCGTTTTTAGAGGGCGTTCAATCGGCGTTCGATTTAGAGCTCAGCACCGTAGAGAAAGCCAGTTCGGATGCGGGTTTCCGTCAGTACTATCGTGTGGCGAATCGCGCAGGCGAAACCTTTATCGTGATGGACGCCTCGCTCGAGCCGCAGGCCAATTTCGATGCCTTCCTCAAAATCGATGGGCTCTTTGCCGCGGCCGGCGTTAATGTCCCCAAGATTTTGGCCCACGATGTGGCCCTTCGTTGCATGTTGTTAAACGACTTAGGCACGCAAACCTACTTGGCAGGCTTAAACGAAGAAAACGCGCCGGAATGGATGGATAAGGCGACCGATGCCTTGGTTCGCATTCAGATGGCCTCCCAGCCCGATGTGTTGCCTGAGTACGATGAAGCCACGCTTCGTCGTGAATTGGAATTGTTCCCCGAGTGGTACGTGAAAAAGCACTTGGGCGTCGAATGGAACGAAAAAGAATTAGGTTGGTGGAAGATGGCCACGGATTCGATCGTGGCGCACAACTTAGCCGAAGCCAAGGTGTTCGTGCACCGTGACTTCATGCCCCGCAACTTAATGGTCACGGACGAGATGCCGGGTGTGCTCGACTTCCAGGATGCCCTTTATGGTCCGGTGAGCTACGACATTGCTTGCCTCTTAAAGGACGCCTTCATCTCTTGGGGCGAAGCCTTTGTGCTCGACATCACCATTCGCTACTGGGAAAAGGCCCGCAAGGCAGGGATCCCTGTGCCCGCTGACTTCGGGGACTTCTATCGCGACATCGACTTCATGGGCGTGCAGCGCCACTTGAAGGTCTTAGGGATTTTTGCCCGTTTACAGTACCGTGATAACAAGCCCAAGTACTTGGAAGATGCCCCGCGCTTTGTCGCCTACTTAAAGGCGGCCGCTTCTCGCTATCGTGAGTTGAGTCCCTTAGCGCGTCTCTTAAACGACTTGGATGGCACCGAAACCCGTGTGGGGTACACCTTCTAATGAAAGCCTTGATTTTGGCGGCGGGCGAAGGGCGTCGTATGCGCCCTTTAACCCTGATGATGCCCAAACCCTGGGTGAGCGTCGGGGGTCTGCCCTTAATCGTTCGTCAAATTGAAAACTTAAAGCGCGCTGGGATCACCGAGATTGTGGTCAATACCGCCTATGGGGCGCGTCTTTTAGAAGCGCTCTTAGGAGACGGTCACGAGTACGGCGTCTCGATTACGTATTCCCGCGAGGGGACCTCGTCGGACGACGCGTTAGAGACCTTGGGCGGGATCGTAAAAGCGTTGCCACTTTTGTCTGACAACGACGAGCCCTTTATCGTGGTGGCCGCCGATATTGCGACGGACTACGACTACCGAGCGCTCATCGAGCGTGCCGAAACCCTGTCCGCAACGGGCCCTCAAGCGCATTTGGTGCTGGTAGAGAACCCCGATTGGCACCCGAACGGGGACATGGGGCTGGTGGAGGGGTTTATCGACCGCACCCAGAAAACGCACACCTTCTCGAGCCTGGGGCTCTATCACCCGTCGCTCTTTACCAGTGAACCCCAAGGGCGCGCCAAACTCTTTCCCTGGCTCTTTGAAAAAGCCGGTCCCCGTGGCATTACGGGCGAAGTGTTTTCGGGCTTTTGGGCTAACGTCGGCAACCCCGATCAATTAAAGGCCGCTAACGCGCACTACGAGGAGACGCTGTGAAGATTGGTCCCTTAACGGTGGACGTTCCGGTTCTGGTCGCCCCCATGGCTGGCATGACCGATTTACCTTTCCGAGAGCTTTGCCGTCGAGAAGGCGCAGGCTATGCGGTGGGGGAAATGACGGCGAGCCAACCCGCGCTTCGTGAAACCAAGAAGTCCAGCACCCGTTGGGCCTGTGACGGGGAAAGTGGCTTAAAAGTCGTGCAGCTTTTGGGCGCAGACCCCCGTGATATGGCGGATGCGGCGCTTTATGCTGCCGATTCGGGCGCGGACGTCGTGGACCTCAACATGGGGTGCCCCGCGAAAAAAGTGTTAAACCGCGCGTGCGGAAGCGCCTTGATGCGGGAGCCTGCGCTAGTCGCTGAGATTTTGAAAGCCGTCACGGCGGTTTGTCCCGTGCCCGTGACCTTAAAAATGCGCACCGGGTGGGATGCTGAGAGCATCAACGCCCCAGAACTGGCCCGCTTAGCCGAGGAGCTCGGCATCGCCATGGTGGTTGTGCATGGTCGTACGCGTGAAGCGAAATTTACGGGTCATGCCGAATACGACACGATTAAGGCCGTGAAAGCCGCGGTTTCCATCCCCGTGATTGCCAATGGCGACATTGACTCCGGGGAGAAAGCCCGTTTTGTGGTCGATTACACCGGGGTCGATGGTGTGATGGTGGGGCGCGCTGCTTATGGGAACCCTTGGATTTTCGGGGAAGTCGCGCACGCTTTAGGGTTTCAATCCGCCTGGGCACCCCCCACCTTAAAAACCCGATTTGATACCATAAGAGAGCACTTAGCCCATCATATGGACTATTACGGGGAGACGGGGCTTCGCACCTTTAGAAAGCATTTGCGCGCTTACGTGAAACCCTTAGAGGGGCACGCCGCCTTTTTGTCGACGGCGCTCATCGCCTCGAGCCCTGAGGCGCTATTGTCGGAGCTCGCAGCTTACGAAGAACAACTCTTACGTCTTGGAGCGTAAACGGTATGGCACACGAGAAAAAAGCGTTCCCGAGCTTGGATCGCTCCAAGTACGGGGATTATTTTGAAATGGCGGTTCATGAAAAGTTGGACCGCTATTTCGAACAGTTGGAAGGGGCGCAACCTTTGCCTCTTTTCGAATTGGTGATGGATGCAGTGGAAAAGCCCTTGCTCGTCTACGCCTTAGAGCGCTGTAACTGGAAGCAGATTGAAGCGGCGCGTATGCTCGGGATTAATCGCAATACCTTGCATAAAAAACTGCAGCACCATCGTTTGATGGACTTGGTCCATAGCCAAAACGAAAAAGAACGCGGCGTTTGATACACATTGTCGCGTCTTTGAACACACAATCCCCCGCACAACGGGAGGCATTCCCTGTAGCATAGGGAGTACAAAGCCTTTTCTTTAGGCAACTTTGGCAAATCTAGTAAGGAATATAGAACGGTGTCCCAAACTTTCTTGACGCGTCGCCGCTTGGTGGCCGCAGGCGCTACCGCGGCACTCTTGAGCACGGTTCCGACCGCTCAGGCTGAACTTCGTATCACGATTGCGGGCGTGGGCTCGAATCAGTTTCCGATTGCAGTGAAACCCTTTACGGGGGCGGAGAGCTGTCCCGTGGATGTGGCCCAGGTGATTCGTGATGACTTGGCTCGTACGGGGGGCTTCCAATTAATCGACCCCGGGATGAGTGAGCCCTTGGAAACCTTGCAGCAACCCGCCAACTTGACCCAGTGGGCCAAGGATGGTGTGAATGCCTTGGTGGTGGGTGCCATCACCCCCTTAGGAAACGACCGTTGGGACGTGCGCTATTTCCTCCATGAAACGGGGACGGGGGCGCTTCTCGACTCCTCGCAAAGCCAAATGGACACGGCGAGCCTTCGTATGGGGGCGCACCGCATCGCTGACCGCATCTACACCCAATTGACGGGTAACGGTCCGATGTTTGCGTCGAACCTCCTTTACGTTGCGCAACGCAATCCCCATCTCTACCAGTTGGTGATCTCCGACTCGGACGGCGCCAACCAGCGTGTGGCCTTCCAGAGCGCAAAGCCCATTATTTCGCCCACGTGGTCGCCTGACCGCAATACCGTGGCGTACGTAAGCTTTGAAAACGATAAGCCCGTGGTCTTCTTGCAGCGCTTGGCAACGGGGCAGCGTTTCGCCGTCTCCAAATTCGAAGGGAACAATTCGGCACCCGCTTTCTCGCCCGATGGCCGCTGGTTAGCCGTGGCGCTCTCGAAAGGGGGTCGTACCCGCATCTGGACGATGGCCATTGATGGCTCGCAAGCGCGCCCCTTCACGAATTCGTTTGCAATTGATACCGAACCCACCTTTTCGCCAGACGGTCAGTACATTTATTTCACGAGCGATCGTGGGGGTACGCCCCAGATCTATCGTAAGCCCGTTGCAGGCGGTAACGCGGAACGTGTCACCTTCGGGACCACCTATGCGGTGAGCCCTGAGGTGAGTCAAGACAACCGTTACCTCACCTTCGTGACGAAGACCGATGACGGGAAAATGCGCTCGGCCATTATGGAATTGGCCACGGGTCAAGTCATCCCGGTCACGCAAAGTGATCGTGACGAAAGTCCCTCCTTTGCTCCCAACGGACGCTTCATTGTGTTTGCCACGCAAGAAGGTGGTCGCGGGGTCTTGGCGATGGCCTCGGTGGACGGTCATCTCACCACGCGTTTAGAAGGTGACGGGGACATTCGTGAACCGCAATGGGGTCCTGTTTTAAAGTAATACCGACACGACAAAAGAAGGAGTCGTCGACATGCAGTTATTGAAAGTTTTAGCGGGTTTAGGGGCCTGTGCCGTGTTACTCACGGGGTGCTCTTCGGTGAGCCTCGATGAGGATGCGAAAAAGGGCACCTTGCTCTCTGAACAGATGGGTCAGCAATTCGGTCCCGATGGGCAACCGATTAACGCCTTGGATCCCTTTGAAGATCCCGCCAACCCCTTGAGCCAATCGGTGATTTACTTTGGCTTTGATCAGTTTGACGTGGCGCCCACCTATTGGCCCGTGCTCGAAGCCCATGCCCGCTGGTTGGTGGCGCACCCCAACACCAAGATCGTGGTTCAGGGGCACACCGATGAACGCGGTGGCCGCGAATACAACTTGGCCTTGGGTCAAAAGCGAAGCGAAGCCGTCAAGCAGCGTATGCAGCTGTTGGGCGTGCCTGCGAGCGTCATCGAAGCCGTGAGCTTTGGGGAAGAAAGTCCTGAAGCCTACGGGCACGATGAAGAATCGTGGGCAAAGAACCGTCGCGTGAAAATCGTTTACCCGAACGGTCACTAAACCCTTTAACGGCGTAGCGTTTCGGCGTTTCGCCGTTTTCACCTATGAAGATGACCATGAAATCTTGGAAAACCCTGGTGGCAGGGGGCTTGGCACTAAGCTTAGTCTCCGCCAACGTCTGGGCCTTTGCCGACGACGATGCGCGTCGCGCCATCCTGGAATTGCGCGAGCAGGTCCGTCAGTTAAATGGCCAGCTTGAGACCCAACGCACGAGTCAAATTAACCTCCTGCAGTCCATTACGCGCTTAGAAGACCAGAACCGTGTTTTAACGGGGCGCATTGAAGAGCTCACGAACCGTTTAGCCAAAGACCAGACGGCGGCGCGCACGTTGCTTGACGATGTGGATGCCCGCTTAAAGCAGGTTGAACCGAGCACGGTGGAATTGCACGGCGTGAAATTCGTGGTGCGTCCTGAAGAGCGCCAACAGTACGAAGCGGCCCAAACCGCCATGAACGAAAAGCGTTTTGGGGAGGCAGCAGCTGCCTTTTATCGCTTCCGTACCACATGGCCCGATTCCGGTTACCTCCCTGAGGCCCTCTACTTAGAAGTGCTCTCGCACTATGGCGCGGGTCACTTCAAGAAGAGCTTAACCGTGGCGCAACTCTACTTGAAAAAGTTCCCTGAAGGGCCCCGAGCTGCCGATGCGCAATTGAGCATTGGCACCGCCCGCATGGCATTGGGCGACATTAAGTCCGCACGCGCCAACTTTTTACAAGTGAAAAAACGCTATCCCGACACGGAAGCGGCGCGTCGTGCGGCCGCGAACTTGGACGCGATGGCCAAGATCAAATAAATTCCTTGTATCCCCCCACGTTAGCCTAGGTATTAGCGCTAGGGCGCCGCCTTGGCTGGCTGGGGTTTGATACAATTACGCGGTTTTAAACGGTTTTAGCCTTTGACTAAAATCGCTTTGGCAATCCCCTTTTGTCACCCTTAACGTGACGTTTCTCACAAAGAAGGAAATATGTCTGTTTCTAATTCTGATCGTCGTTCTACGGCTACCCAAGATTCGCAACCCCGTGGTGTGGACGTCTTACATGACCCGCTTTTGAACCGTGGCACGGTGTTTACCGAAGAAGAACGCGATCGCTTAGGTCTTCGTGGCCTTCTTCCGCCGGTGGTTTCCACGGTGGATGCTCAAGTGGCCCGTATGCGTGAAATCCTTGGTCGTTGCCCGACGGCGTTGGATAAGTTCTTGACGCTCGACAGCATCCAATCCAGCAACGAAACGCTTTTCTACAAGCTTTTGGTCGACTACATCGATGAGTACATGCCGGTGGTTTACACCCCGACCGTGGGCGAAGTCTGCCAGAAGTTTAGCCACCTCTTCCGTTACGCCCGTGGCGCCTTCGTGTCCGCTCAGGACAAGGGTCGCGTTAAGGACATCATCGACAACATCCCCAACGAAGAAGTGGATGTGATCGTGGTGACCGACGGTCAGCGTATCTTAGGTTTAGGTGACTTGGGTCTCAACGGCATGGGGATTCCTTGTGGGAAATTGTCCCTTTACACGGCTTGCGCTGGGATCAACCCCGCTAAGACCTTGCCCGTGACGATCGACGTCGGCACGAACAACGAAGAGTACTTAAACGATCCGCTCTACATGGGTCTTCGTCAGAAGCGCTTGACGGGTGAAGCCTACGATGAACTCGTTGAAGAATTCATCACGGAAGCTCGCCGTCGTTGGCCCAACGTCTTGATTCAGTTCGAAGACTTCGGTAACCACAACGCCTTCGAACTCTTGAAGAAGTACCAGGAAAAGATCCTCTGCTTCAATGACGACATCCAGGGGACCGCTTCCGTGGCCTTGGCTGGGATCTTCTCCGCCCTTCGTGTGACGAAGGTGCCCTTGGAAGAACAGCGCTTCCTCTTCTTGGGTGCCGGTGAAGCCGCCACCGGGATGGCTAACCTCATCGTTGACGCCTTGGTCGACAACGGCATGACCCGTGAAGAAGCCTTGAAGCACTGTGCCCTCTACGACTCCAAGGGCTTGGTCTGCGCCTCCCGTATGGATAGCTTGACGGATGTGAAGAAGCCCTTCGCGCATGACTTACCCCATGCCACGACGTTCCTTGACGCCGTTCGTGCCTACAAGCCGACGGGGATCATCGGTGCCGCTTCGCAGCCGGGTGCGTTTGACGCCGCGGTCTTGAAGGAAATGGCTCAGTTAAATGAACGTCCCATCATCTTCGCGTTGTCCAACCCGACGTCCCGTGCTGAATGTACGGCAGAGGCTGCCTACCGTGAAACGGAAGGTCGTGCCTTGTACGCTTCGGGTAGCCCCTTTGAACCCGTCAACTGGGAAGGTCGTACCTTTGTGCCCCGTCAGGGTAACAACTGCTACGTGTTCCCGGGCTTGGGCTTAGGTGCTGTCTTTGCGGGCGCTCGTTGGATGCCCTCCCACATGTTCTTAGTGGCCGCTCGCGAATTGGCCGCCATGGTGACGGAAGAAGACTTGAACAACGGGTCGCTCTATCCCAGCCTCTCGCGCGTTCGTGAAGCCAGCCAGCGCATCGGCGCTAAGGTTGCTGAATACGCTTGGGAAAAGGATTTAGCCACGAAGGAACGCCCGGACGATATCGTCAAGGCCGTGGGTGAATTCATGTACATGCCGCGTTAAGTCGTTTAAGTCTTTAAACGGTTAACCGACACACCTCTGAGGGGTAGGTTCGAAAAGGCCACCAGGCTCGATCGGCTCCTGCCCGTCAGAGGTTTTTCTTTTTTAGTATGATGAGGTAACTCACGGATAAACGGCAGTTTTTGTTCTGTGACCTGTAGTCGCCGTTACCTGCCCGTTATCATTGAGCCCTTCTTTTCCTCGCGCTTCTTCTTTCACGTTCCATGGACCTTTCCCCTCAACAATTAGAGATGCCCGCCAGCGTCTTGCCGCCTGAACCCGATGTGGTGGCACGTCTCTATGGGGAACCCTTGGCGGATTGCCCTGAGGGGCTCTTCATTCCGCCTGAAGCCCTGCGCGTCTTCTTGGAAAGTTTCGAAGGTCCCTTGGATCTGCTCCTTTACTTAATTCGTAAACAGAAGTTTGACGTCATGGACATTCCCATGGCGGAATTAACCGAGCAGTACATGGCGTATGTGGAGTTAATTCGCGAACACAATCTCGAATTGGCGGCCGCCTACTTGGTCATGAGTGCGACCCTCATGCAGATCAAGTCGCGCCTTCTGTTGCCTGTGCATAAGCCCGATGAGTCGGGCGAAGTCGAAGACCCGCGTGCGGAATTAATGCGTCGCTTGATGGAATACGAGCGTATGCGTGATTTGGGGCGAGAATTGGAAAAGCACCCCCGACGGGGACGCGATTTCTTCCCCGTGCAGGTAACGCCCCCGTCGCCCGAGAAGCGCTACCCTGAGCTCATCCCCGAAGAGGTGGCCTTGGCTTGGGGGGAATTGGTTGCGCGCCTCGCACTCGTTAACAAGCACAAAGTCCAGCGCCAGAACCTTTCGGTGCGAGAGCACATGAGCAAACTCTTAAAGATTTTGCAAAATGGGCAAGTCCTGACGTTTGCAGACTTAGTGAAAGACGAGGGCGATACCCGAGAAGCCTTTACGGTGTGGTTTATGGCGATGTTAGAACTCGCTAAGGAAGGGTTGGTCACGATTACCCAAGCCGGTCCCTACGAGACCATCTACTTGGAAGCCAACGTCGTACGCCAAGCCGAAATGCCCAATTTTGAGTTGGTCCCCGATGACGGCACTCTCTTTTAACGAACTTCTTTCCCACAACGAAAACGCCCTGCGGACTCGATGTCGCAGGGCGTTTTGCTTGAAAGACCAAGAAGGCGCTTCACTCGATCAGCCCGTGGGCTCACGAGAGGCGATAGCGCTTAGGGCGCCACATTCTCAGTGGCTTTCGCATCCTCTTCTGCTAAGAGGGTCTTGGCGCGTGCCAGGGCAAACTCAATGTTGGGCACCAAGTTTTGACCCAAGGTTTGGTCAAATCCGAGGCGCTTTAATTGCACCAAGGGGTAACCTTGGGCGCCCGCCACAATCAAGGTCATGTTGTGGCGACGTAGCGCGCGTTCGTAGCCCTCAAGAATGCTCATGGCGGAGGTATCGATATTGATCAAATCCTCCAAGTCCAGAATCACAATGCGGGCGGCATCGGGGGCATTCATGCGAGCCGGATCCGTGATGGGTTCGAGCTTAGAGATGGCACCAAAGAAGAGCGCCCCCTTCACGTGCCAGGCTTCCACACGGCTCGACGTATCAAAGGGCAACGTCATCGGGTCAATGGCCGTGAGCTTACTCATACGCAGTAAGAAGAAGACACAGGCGCAGACCAAGCCCACTTCCACGGCCACCGTTAAGTCAAAGATCACCGTCATCAAGAAGGTGGAGACAAAGGTGATGCGATAGTGCCAGTCCATCTTAGGCAAGCGCGTAAATTCACGCCAATTGCCCATATTCCAAGCGACAAACATCAAAATGGCGGCCAAGGCTGCCAAGGGTAAGTTTGCGGCCAAGGGGGCTAAAAGCAGAATCACCAAAAGCAACGTCGCCGCATGCACCATCCCTGCCACGGGCGAGAAGGCCCCCGACTTAATGTTGGTGACGGTTCGAGCAATGGTGCCGGTCGCGGGAATCCCACCAAAGAAGGGGGAAACCATGTTGGCAATGCCTTGCGCCATCAATTCCTGATTGGGGTTGTGGCGGTCATCGGTCATGGTATCGGCCACGCGCGCGCAAAGCAGGCTTTCAATGGAGCCCAACACCGCTAAGGTGAGCATGGGACCAATGAGCTGCTTGGCGCTTTCCCAGTCAAAGGTCGGGAAGGCAAACGCGGGCAAACTCTGCGGGATGCCACCAAACTTGGAGCCAATGGTTTCCACGGGCAAATGAAAGAGCGACACGACGGCCGTGGAGAGCACCAGCACCAAGACGGTGCCCGGGAACTTCGCCATGAGCTTTTTCCAGGCGGGACCACTCATCACATAGCTCTTAGGCCAGAAACGAATGATGGCGATACTCGCCACCGCTAACACCACTGCCCAGACGTTGAGGGTGTGGATGTGCTCTGAGAGCGTCATCAACTGCCCAAAGAAGTCCGCCGGCATCTTGTCAATCTTGAGCCCCAAGAAGTCCTTCACCTGTTGGAGCCCAATCATCACGGCAATCCCGTTGGTGAAGCCTAAAACAATGCTCACGGGAATGAACTTGATGAATTGCCCGATCTTAAAGATCCCCATCAAAAAGAGGATGACCCCAGAGCCCAGGGTGGCAATCAAGAGGTTGGCAAAGCCGTACTGGCTAATAATCCCGTAGATGATCACCACGAAGGCGCCAGCTGGCCCCCCGATTTGCACACGGCACCCACCGAAGAGCGAAATTAAAAAGCCCCCGATGATGGCGGTATAGATCCCCGACTCTGGCGTCCCGCCCGAAGCAATGGCAAAGGCCATTGCCAAGGGCAGGGCCACCATCCCTACGGTAATCCCCGCGGCGACGTCACGCGAAAACTTGCGTGAGTCGTACTCGGTGAGGGCATCCACAATGACGGGTTTAAAGGGCGCAAGGGGTAAGCGGTGTACCGCTTGCGAAAGTGTTGAAAGAAAGCTCATGTCGAAAATATCGGTTGAGAGAAAGGGTTACACAACGGATAAGTCGAAGAGGTCGTTTGGCGTGTAGGCCGCTAAAAAGAGACTTTTTAGGGCACCTTGAGTAAGACAACTCAAGGATTACGTCGAAATGGCCGACAACGGCTTGAGGCGTTAAACAAACGGAAAACGCTCGGGACGAAATCGCGCCCGAGCGTTGGCCTATCAGGGACGGGTTAATCCTTAGCGGATACGCATCCCAGGCTGAGCGCCGGCAGGCGGCTCAATTAAGAAGAGACCCAAGGACTTGTCCTTAGCGTCGGAAGCGCAAAGCACCATGCCTTCGGAGACCCCGAAGCGCATCTTGCGCGGGGCGAGGTTGGCGATGATGATGGCAAAGCGACCCACGAGGTCTTCGGGCTGATACGCGGACTTAATCCCCGAGAAGACCTGGCGAAGACGACCTTCACCCACATCCAAGGAGAGCTTTAAGAGCTTTTCAGCGCCTTCCACATGCTCGCAGTTTACGATCTTGGCGACACGAAGGTCTACCTTCATGAAGTCATCAATCGTGCACTCAGGGGCAATGGCTTCGTTGCCCGGGAGCGTGGGCTCCTGGACGGGTTCGGGGGCTTTTTCAGCGACCAACTTATCTAACTGCTTTTCCATATCCACACGTTGCATTAAGTGCTTGAAGGGTTGAATCGGGGTGGCGTCAGATAACGGCACCGTCACGTCCTGCCAGGTCATGGGAGAGAGCCCCAAGAAGGCTTCGACACGCTCGGCGGTCGCGGGCAACACGGGCTTTAAGTAAAGCGTTAAGAGACGGAACCCTTCGAGGGCGATGGAAGCCACACGGTGAAGGGCAGCGCGCGCTTCGTCGCCTTCTTTCTTCGCCAATTCCCAGGGCTTTTCCGCATCCACGAATTCGTTGATGACGTCAGCGGACTCCATGATCACACGCATAGCGCGAGCGAATTCACGGGTTTCGTAGAGATCCTTAATCTGCTCAGCCTTGGCGCGAATCCCGTCTAAGAGGGGATCGTTCATGGCGGCGGTGGAAACCTTGCCGTCGAACTTCTTCACGATAAAGCCGGCAGCACGGCTCGCGATGTTGACGTACTTACCAATCAAGTCGGAGTTCACACGCTGGGCGAAGTCCAACTTCGTGAAGTCCACGTCTTCCACGCGGGAGGTCATCTTGGCGGCCAAGTAGTAGCGCAACCATTCGGCGTTCATGCCGAGGTCTAAGTACTGCAAGGGGCTGATCCCCGTACCACGGCTCTTACTCATCTTTTCCCCGTTCACGGTCATGAAACCATGGGCGTGGATGTGATCCGGCACGCGGAAGGGCTTCCCAGCAAAGTGAAGCATGGCCGGCCAGAAGAGCGTATGGAAGTAGATGATGTCCTTGCCGATGAAGTGAATCTGTTCCGTATCGGGATTGCTTAAGATCCCGTCGAAATCAAGACCTGCCTTTTCGCAGTAGGCCTTGAGGCTGGCTAAGTAGCCGACCGGGGCGTCCAACCACACGTAGAAATACTTGCCCGGCGCGTCCGGAATGGCGATCCCGAAGTAGGGTTCGTCACGCGAAATGTCCCAGTCAGCGAGGTTGCCGTCTTTACCTAACCACTCGGCGTCCTTGGCTAAGACTTCACTCTGAACCGTGGGGCGGCCATCCTTGCCGTTGCCCGTCGTCCAAGCGCGTAAGAACTCCACACACTGGGGGTCAGAGAGCTTAAAGAAGTAGTGCGTGGAGGAGCGCACTTCCGGGCGCGAGCCCGAGAGCGTGGAATAGGGTTCCACGACTTCCATCGGGGAGTAAACGGCCGAGCACTTTTCACAGTTGTCACCGTACTGGTCCTTGGCGCCACAACGGGGGCAGGTCCCCTTAATGAAGCGGTCCGCTAAGAACATTTCCTTGACGGTGTCGTAGTACTGCTCGATGTCCTTTTTGTAGATGAGACCAGCGTCCACCAAACGACGGTAGATCGATTGGCTCAACTCATGATTTTCCTTGGCATCGGTGCTGTGCCAATGGTCAAAGCTGATATGGAACCCCTCTAAGTAGGGCTTACGACCGGCAGCGATTTCGGCGACGAATTCCTGCGGCGTGATGCCACGCTTTTGCGCAGCCAACATAATCGGCGCCCCGTGAACGTCGTCAGCGCAGACGAAGTGCACGTTGTGCCCGGCCATACGTTCGTGACGTACCCAGATGTCGGCTTGAATGTATTCCATGATGTGCCCCATATGAAAGGCACCGTTAGCGTACGGCAAGGCCGTCGTAACAAAGAGAGATCGTTGGCTCATAGCTAAAGCGTTAGTGGGGTAAATAAAACAGGGTAATGTGACATTGTACTAAAGAGCCGTGGTAAACGCGTCAAAGAAGGGTACTCCTGAAGGGATGGGTGGTGTAAAATACCTGCAATCCCGAGTTTTTTAGTAGGAATTTCAGATTATGACCATGACGGACGAGAAGATCCGCGAGATCTTAAGCCAAGTTACTGACCCCGTAATGGGCACGGACGTTGTGTCGGCGCGCGAATTCAAGGGCTTCAGTGAAGCTGAAGATGGCACGCTGACCGTTGACATTGAGTTGGGTTACCCCGCTCGCAATGTCGCGCAGCCCTTAGGCGAAGCCATTGGTGAGGCCCTGGAGAAGGCCGGCATCAAGAAGGCGGACATTCGTGTGACGCAAAACATCATTGCGCACAAGGTCCAAGCCATGCAGAAGGTCAAGAAAAACATCAAGAACATCATCGCGGTGAGTTCCGGCAAGGGTGGCGTGGGTAAATCCACGGTGTCCGCTAATTTGGCGTTGGCGCTCCTTCACGAAGGCGCGACCGTGGGGATTTTGGACGCGGACATCTACGGTCCCTCCATGCCCAAGATGCTCGGTGCCAAGGGGCAGCCCATGACCGTTGATGGCGAAACGATGGAACCCTTCAACGGGCGTGGTCTTCAGATGAATTCGATTGGCTTCCATGTGGCCGACGACGATCCCATGATCTGGCGTGGTCCTATGGCCTCGGGTGCGCTTCAACAGTTATTGGACCAGACCAACTGGAAAGAACTCGACTACCTTATCGTTGACATGCCCCCGGGCACGGGTGACATTCAGTTGACGCTTTCCCAAAACGTCCCCTTGACGGGGGCTGTGGTGGTGACCACCCCGCAGGACATCGCCTTGATTGACGCCAAGAAGGGGCTTCGCATGTTCCAGAAGGTGAGCGTGCCCATCTTTGGGATCGTGGAAAACATGGCCGCCTTTGTGTGCCCGAACTGCGGTGAAGTCACCAAGATCTTCGGTGAAGGCGGTGCGAAGGCCATGAGCGAACAGTATGGTGTGCCCCTCTTAGAAGAGCTCCCCATCTCCTCGAAGATCCGTGAACAGGCCGACAGTGGCTGCCCCACGGTGGCCCAGGAACCCGACTCCCCCGAAGGGAAGCTCTATCGCGACCTCGCCATGAAGGTGGCAGCGGCCGTGGCCAAGCTCCCGAAGGACTATTCTTCGAAGCTCCCCGGCGTGAAGGTCGTGGGTCAGGAAGAAAAGAAGCCTGCCTAATGTAGGCGCAACGAAAGAGCGTTCTCTTTGGAAAGAGGGCGCTCTTTTTGTTTCCCCCCAGCAAGATGACAGACACCGTATCCATTTTTCTTTTCGGTCACGCCTTTCAAGTCACGCGTGAAGCGGGCGTCGTGATTCGAATCGACGCCCTTGAAGGAAACGCCCCGCATGACCCGGAGCTCGAGCGCGCCTTTAGGGGGTGGCTTGAGGGTGACCAAACCGAGGCGCCCCCGTTTCCCTTTGAATTGCGTGGTTCGCCCTTTCAGACGCGGGTGTTGACTACCCTTTTAGGAACCCCCAAGGGGGCCCTCATCACGTATCAGGGGCTCGCCCAAGAGCTGGGTTCGAAACGCTATACCCGAGCGGTGGCGCGCGCCTTAGCGACGAACCCGTTACCGTTTCTCTATCCGTGCCATCGCGTGGTGAAAACAGGGAGCCTGCGTTCGGGTTACCGCTTTGGTGTGGACTTAAAGCTCGAAATCATCCAAATAGAAGCCCAAGGGCAATAAAAAAAGAGCGCCTCTTCCTTCAGGGGGAAAAAACGCTCTTTTGTAGGACCTAACCCAGCTTTGAATTAATCAAAGGTCGGGGTTTCAACGCCTAAGACCTTGTGGAGTTTGGGCGAGGTGGTCGTGTACTGGAGGTGCACACGCTTTTCAGGGAACACATAGTCGCAGGCAGCGAACGCGGCCAAGGCGCACTCATGGAAGCCCGAAAGGATGAGCTTCTTCTTGCCCGGGTACGTGTTGATGTCACCCACGGCGAAAAGCCCCGGGATGTTGGATTCGAAGCGTTCGGTATCGACCTTGATCTGCTTACGTTCTAATTCGAGACCCCAGGTTTCGATGGGACCGAGCTTGGGCTGGAGACCGAAGAACACCAAGAGGTGATCCAAGGGGATACGACGCGTCACGCCATCAGCGCCCGAGACAGCAATTTCCGTCAAACGACCGTCTTCTTCATTGAAGCCCGTCACCTGACCGACTTCAAACTGCATGCGCCAGTCTTCGCAGAGTTCGTTCATGGCAGCCACCGACGAGGCGGCAGCACGGAACCCGTCACGACGGTGCACGAGGACGAGGCTCTCGGCCTTGTCGACCAAGTTCAAGGTCCAGTCAAGGGCGGAGTCGCCACCACCCAAGATGACCACGTTCTGGCCTTCAAAGACGGACGGATCCTTACAGCTGTAGTGCAACTGCGTGCCTTCGAACTTTTCAATGCCCTTAACCTTCAAGGGACGCGGCTGGAAGGAGCCCACGCCCGCAGCAATGATCACGACCTTGGACATGAAACGCGTGCCGGTGCTCGTTTCCACATAGAAACGGCCGTCTTCCTGCTTTTCAACGCGCGTGACTTCCTGACCCAAGTGGAACGTGGGCCCGAAGGGGTGAATCTGCTTGAGGAGGTTTTCGGTTAATTCGTAGGACGTGCAAACGGGCACAGCCGGAATGTCGTAGATGGGCTTGGTGGGGTAGAGTTCCATGCACTGACCGCCAACGTTACGCAAGCTATCAATCACGTGAGCCTTGATTTCCAACAAGCCGAGTTCGAAGACCTGGAAGAGCCCTACGGGGCCAGCCCCAACGATGACGGCATCGGTTTCAATCATTTCGTCCGTCGGTTCAGCCAGGGTCAGATAGTCTTCAATCGCCATAATAAATTTCCGAGAAAAAAGTAAAGGGGCAAGTGTCCAAACCAGACCCGTTGCCCGTGTCAGAAGTAGGGAAGAGAGGGTGGAAGGTATACCCCCTTGGGGTAAACCACACCGCGTGCGCGTATTTTCTCACGTATCCGAGCAGCCTGTCAGGATTTATCGATTTTTTTCCTGCTCTTCACGCGCAATGAGTTCTCGGACTTGGCGTAGAAGGGCATCAATACGACTCATCACGTAGAAGTCCGCGTCGTTGGCACGCTGTGCGTTATTGAGTTGCCAATCCGCGTCACGTAGGCGCCCTTCGGCTAATAACCACTTCGCGGTGTAGAGCCCCGCCTGACTCACTTTCCCTTGTCGCGTGTAGGCTTTGGCAAGCCATTCACTGGCGTCCGTCGAGCCCTCATCAAACTGGGGATTGCTGCGCACGGCTTTAATGAGCGCGTTGTCGTCCCCCGCTTCATATAAGAGTTCCAGGTAGGTATTCAAAATGAGGCGCGAGAAGGGATAGCGTTGGGTGGCATCCTTCGCGGCAGCAAGAACGGACTTCCGTTCAGACGCCTTGGCGACCCGCCACTTCGCAAGCAGGAGGTTACGTTCCAAAATGGCATTTTTTCCTCGCGCCATCGCGCGCTCTGCCCAATGGAGGGCTGCCTTGTTGTCGCCTCGTTCCGCGTAGAGCAGTGAGAGCCCATAGGCGGCAGGTACCGCAGCCTTTTCGTTTGAACCCTTCACAACGTTCGTCCACGTGGTGAATAAACGGTCACGTTGGGGCCCTGGCACCGTTTGGAGAAGTTGCGCCCGCTTTTGAATTAATTCAAAGACGAGCGAATTGGAGACTAAGCGTACGGGTAGTGACCGCGCACGGTTTTCCATGTCCGCAATACGTTCACTCGTTAGAGGGTGCGTTGAGAGGAATTTCGAACTCAACACTTCTTCCACGGCGTACTTGTTTTGAAGGCGCTCAAAGAAGCGCTGCATCCCGGCGGGGTCAAAGCCAGAACGCGAGAGCGTTTGCATCCCAATGCGATCGGCTTCGCGCTCTGCTCCCTGGCTAAAGGAGAGGCGTCGCTGAATTAACGCGGCTTGGCTCCCTAAAGCTACAGCGCTCGCTAACTGGGCACCGGAGTCGCCCCCCGCTTGCGCGGCGAGAATCGCCAACAAAATGGAGCCGATCGTGAGCGGTAAATTCTTCTTTTGGTCTTCAATCATGCGGGCAATATGGCGCTGAGCGACGTGCCCAATTTCGTGCCCCATCACACCCGCGAGTTCGCTTTCCGTCTGCGCCGCCACAATGGTCCCCGTGTTGACGGCAATGAAGCCCCCAGGCAACGCAAAGGCGTTTAAGCTCGGATCCTTGACTCCAAAGAATTCAAAGCGGTAGGTGTAGGTGTCGGCATTACTCACCAAGCGAAAGCCCAGTTCATTTAAGTAGGCCGTGATTTCCGGGTCGCGCAGATAGTCTTCGCTTTGACGAATCTCCCCCATGATGCTTCGACCCAAGGCGTACTCTTGGTCGGGGCTGAGTTCATCAGAGGCGACCGTGCCCAAACTCGGCAAATTCAGGTTTAAGGGCGGGCGCAACGTGTCGTCATGCGCACACAGCGTGCCCGCACCAAAACACGCCGTCAGAGTCAGCGTTTGAAGAAGACGAACAAGGGGTAAACGACGCATGAGAGGGAGACTCGGGCAGAGGAAATGCAAAAACCAATCGCATGACGATTAAACGAAACCGTCACTTACCCTTTATGATAACGGTACGAACTTTAAACCGAAGCACGGTATAACTTTTTCACGAAGGATTACAAATGAGCGAACTTACGCACTTCAACGAAAGCGGTCAGGCCCACATGGTGGACGTTGGTGGCAAGGCCATTACGACCCGTGTGGCCGTCGCGACGGGCACCATTACGATGGAGCCCTCGACCTTTGCCTTGGTTGAAGGCGGTAGCGCCAAGAAGGGCGACGTGATTGGGATTGCGCGTATTGCGGCGATTATGGCGAGCAAGCGCACCTCGGACTTGATTCCGTTGTGCCACCCGATTGCGCTCACCCGCGTGAACGTGGAATTTGAATTAAATAAAGAAACGAGCTCCATTACCTGTACGGCGGAAGCCCATTGCAATGGCCAGACGGGCGTTGAAATGGAAGCCTTAACTTCGGTTCAGGTGGGGCTCTTGACGATCTATGACATGTGTAAGGCCGTGGATCGCGGCATGGTCATGAGTGGCATTCGTCTTTTAGAAAAGAAGGGCGGTAAGTCCGGTCACTGGGTCGCGGAAAAGTAAAATTTCTCGGCACTCATGCGAAAAGGGAGGTCTTCAAGAGACCTCCCTTTATTCGTTTGGGGGCACAAAAAAGGGAAAGTCAATACGCTTTCCCTTCTCGTAGAGACCGTCCAGATTACAAGTCCGGCAAGAGCCCTAAACACTTCGCTTCGTAAACGGCTTCACCACGGGAGTGAACCTGAAGCTTGCGATAAATCTTCTTGATGTGAGCCGTCACCGTATGGGGCGAAATCGAGAGGATTTCACCGATGTCGGCAAAGGGAATCCCCTTGGCGAGGAGCTGAAGGATTTCAGACTCACGGTTGGAGAGGCGCTGCACATCGGAGCGCACTGGCACCACTGCGGGGCGATTGCGCGTATAGAGCGTACGAATCACAAAGCGGGCCACCATCGGGGAGACGGGGGAGCCACCGCCGTTAATCAAACGCACACAGTTGGGAAGGTCTTCGTTGGTGGAACGAAGCACATAGCCCGTCACACCAGCCTGCACCGCCCCAATGACCGTGCTTTCTTCAGCCGCTTCCGTGTAGCAAAGGACATTTAATTCCGGGAGACGCTCCAAGAGGTTAGCGATCGTGGGCATGATGTCCTTGCCGTTGACGGTCACGTCCGTGACGAGCACGTCGATGGCCTTACGGGCCAATAAATTTTCTAACTCTTGCGGGGTCGTAGCCGTGCCAACCACGGTAATGTCTTGCTGGGCATTGAGCTGATTGGACATGCGGTGGGCATCGTTCGGGGTGTCCGTCGCAACGGCTACTTTAATCGTAGGCTTGCGGGTCGAGTGAAGAAGCATGAAATCGTTCCGATGAAAAGGGGACTGTCCTAAAGGGGATCGAGACAGTCTGAATTTTTGTGCTTGGGGGCTGAACTATACGGCGTTTATCCTACCCCTGAACACGCTATACCGTGTTTGGGGGATTATAGTGCGCGAATTTCAACCTGTCAGGTCGGATGTGGGCTCAATGCAAAAAGAAACCCCACTCCGAAGAGTGGGGGGAAATCCACATTAGGCCTGGCGAATGATGAGTAACGGAACGTTGCCCATCGCGGCGATACGCGTTGCGGTGGAGCCCATAATGGCGGCCTTAAAGCGACCGTACCCGTGGGAGCCCATCACCACGACGTTGAGTTTCTTCTTTTTCGCAAACGCGGCAATTTCGTCACCGGCGTTGCCCACAAGGCACACTTCCTTCGGCTTCACTGCGGCCTTCGCAAAGAGGGGACGTAACGGATCGATGGCGTCATTGAATTCGTCCTGCTGGAGTTCAAAGACTTCTTCTTCGCTCAATGCCGGCAAGGCCATCCCCGCCATATCGGGCATGACGGCGCCAGCGTAGTCGCTTACGACATTCATGAGGAAGAATTGAGCGCCAGAACCAAAGAGCGGGATGTGCTTTAAGAGGTACTTCACTGCAGCGCGACCATACTTCGAGCCGTCCACGGCAATCCCCACACGAAGGGCATCCATGTCAGGTGCGGGTTTGTCACGGAGCATTAAGACGGGGCACTTCGACTTGGCTAAAACGGCGTTGGAGACGGACCCAAAGAAAAGGCCCTTTAACGCATTCTGACCACGGCTCCCCATCACAATCAAATCGGCCTTAAAGCGTGCGGCTTCTTCGGCGATGACGTCAGAGGGGTCCCCCACCAAGAAGGCTTCTTGGGCTTTGACGCCGACAGCGAGTAACTTTTCGCGCACGGGTTCAAAGACCTTTTCGGCTTCATCTTCGTAGTAACGGGTTAAGGAGTCTTGCCCCACGAGGCGCCCAGCACGGGTCGGCAACGGTAATTGGACGTTGAGCACTTCAATGTCAGGATGGCTCCCCAACAAGGTGGCACGGCTAGCAATAAATTCAATGGCGTGAAGGCTATTTTCACTGCCGTCAACAGGTACCAAAATGCGCATAATCCCTCCGAAATAATGCATCGCTTAACGGGGTGGCGGGGGGCTTGAGGTGAGAAGGGCAGAAGTTGCGCAGTTTCCCTCAGGCGCCGTCCAATCGAGTGAGAAGGGGGTATGAAAAAAGAACCCCATCTCTTTACTTCTTATTTTAAGAGGAAATAGCGCGCAAAACCACGTAACAAAGAAAACCCTAGGGTCGATCTTGTCGGATGGCGGGCAACGTGCGATAGTGAATCCCCTTTGATGAATTTTCTTTTGTAGGACGAAACAAGATGGCCTCTACTACGGATCCCCGCCGACTGGGCGGTGTTGGTCGTTTGTATGGCGAAGACGGAGCCCTTGTGCTGAAAAACGCACACGTGGTCGTTGTCGGGATGGGTGGCGTTGGCAGCTGGGCTGTCGAGGCGTTAGCCCGTACTGGCGTTGGACATCTCACGCTCATTGACGGCGATACGGTCGCGCTCTCCAATACCAATCGCCAGCTCCATGCCCATGACGGCAATTACGATCGCTTCAAAGTCGACGCGATGAAAGATCGTGTCGCGTTGATTAACCCCGATTGTGAAGTCGACGTCATCCCGGAGTTTGTCTCCGCCGAGACGCTTCCCTCGCAAATCCCGCTCGAGGCGCACTACGTGATTGACGCGATTGACGACTTGCGTGGGAAAACGGCCCTGGTGGCGTATTGCCATGCCAACCACCTTCCCGTGGTGGTATCTGGGGGCGCCGCTGCGCGCATTGACCCGTCGAAATTAATGAGTGCCGACCTCTCGCAAGTAAAGGGCGATCCGCTCCTTGCGAAGTTGCGCACGTTCTTACGCAAAAACCATGGCTTTCCTGCGGGCAGTAAAGATCCGAAGAAAACCCGCAAGTTTGGCATTGTGGCGGTCTTCTCGGATGAGCCCCTTAAGCAGCCGGGGCTCGATACGTTAAACGCCTTGGGTGAGGCACCCACCGCACGCGTTGGCTTTGGCTCCGGGATGGTGGTGACGGCCAGTTGCGGTTTGCAGCTCGCTGCCATTGTGCTCAACGGCCTCATTTCCCAAGCTCGCGAGAAAGGCATAAAATAAAAGGATGACCGAGAGAACACTTGGATTCTCTCCACGCTCAAAGAACAAAAAGGAAACACGCTGATGTTCAAACGTATTCTGGTCCCGACGGATGGCTCTGAGATGTCGCTCAAGGCGGTCGAAGGCGCTGTTCGCTTTGCTAAGCCCTTGGGGGCATCGATTGTGGTTACGACCGTCTCGGAACCGTATTCCTACACGAATTTGTCGGAATACCGTCCGGAATCGATCGAACAGTATGACGAACGTGTGACGACCCAGGCTCAGGAACGTTTGGACGCCGCCAAAGCCTTGTGTGACCAGATGGGGGTGGCGGCTAGCACCTCCATGGTGAAGAGCTTTTCCCCGGCGGAAGCCATCATTGATCAAGCCAAGCGCCATGATTGCGACATTGTCTTTATGGCGAGCCACGGTCGCAAGGGGCTGGCCGCCGTGTTGATTGGTTCTGAAACCCAGAAGGTTTTAACCAATTCCCACATCCCGGTGATGGTTTACCGTTAATTTTTTTCTCGTACAGTTTTTTTGATGGCGCTCCGAGTCCTTCTCGTGAGCGTCTTGATTCTCAAGGAGCACCCTTATGACCGAAAAACTCGGCCTCGAAGATGTCAACGCCACGATGGACATTAACAACCTCTTCACGGAAGAAATCGTGACGGACCGCAAGGTGGGGACGATTCGTGTTTTAACGCCGATTACCGCTGAAGGTCAGCGTGATGCGGCGCGTGCCATGATTTTCTTGGGTGAAGCCCAGATCATGACGCAGATGGGGCCGTTGCCCATCTCCTTTGAAATCCCGGCCGCGAACGTTGCTGAAGCCGTTCAGGGCTATGGTGAAGCTGCCAAGCAGGGGATCCGCGATACCGTGGAACGTATCCGTAAGGCTCAGGAAGAAGCCGCCAAGCAGATCGTCACCCCGGGGATGCCGGGCTTCCAGGCGCCGGGTGGCTCTGGGATTGCAATGCCCTAAGGGCGTAGCGGCCTACTAAGAAGAAGGTCTTACCGTAACGGGTAAGGCCTTTTTTCGTGGGCGAATTGCGCGCGGGCAATCAAGAGAAATCGAGTACAATCAAGCCCTAAGCGACAAACCCCCGTTCGGCTCTCCAGTCGGTCGGGGTTTTTGATTGAGTTACTTCTGGGGTCATTCGCGATCCCACATTCCCAAAGGACAAGTACGAGTTCACCATGGCACAGTACGTATTCACCATGAATCGCGTCGGCAAGATCGTTCCGCCGAAGCGTCAGATTTTGAAAGACATTTCCCTTTCCTTCTTCCCGGGCGCCAAGATTGGTGTGTTGGGTTTGAACGGCGCGGGTAAGTCCACGCTCTTGAAGATCATGGCGGGTCTTGATCAGGACATCGAAGGCGAAGCCGTACCGATGAAGGGGATCAACATTGGTTACCTCCCCCAGGAACCGCAGCTCGATCCCGAATTAACCGTGCGTGACGTGGTGGAAGAAGGCTTAGGCGAAATCATGAAGGCCCAGGAATTGCTGGATGCCGTCTACGCTGCCTACGCGGAACCCGATGCCGACTTTGATGCGTTGGCCGCCGAACAGGCTCGCCTCGAAGCCATTATTGCCTCCTCGGGCACGAACGCCGAAACGCAGATGGAAATCGCCGCGGACGCCCTTCGCTTACCCGCGTGGGACGCCAAGATCGGTCATTTGTCCGGGGGTGAAAAGCGCCGTGTGGCCCTTTGCCGCTTGCTCCTCTCGCGCCCTGACATGCTCCTTCTTGACGAACCGACCAACCACTTGGACGCGGAAAGCGTGGAATGGTTGGAACAGTTCTTGCAGCGCTTCCCCGGCACCGTTGTGGCCGTGACCCATGACCGCTACTTCTTGGATAACGCCGCTGAGTGGATCCTTGAATTGGACCGTGGCGAAGGGATTCCTTGGAAGGGCAACTACTCCTCCTGGCTCGACCAGAAGGAAAAGCGCTTAGAAATTGAAAAGCGTCAGGAAGACGCTCGCATGAAGGCCATCAAGCACGAATTGGAATGGGTCCGTCAGAACCCGAAGGGCCGTCAGGCGAAGTCCAAGGCACGTTTGTCCCGCTTTGAAGAATTGGCCTCGACCGAATACCAACAGCGTAACGAAACCAACGAAATCTTCATTCCCGTGGCCGACCGCTTGGGCGACAACGTGATTGAATTCCAGAACGTTTCCAAGGGCTTTGGCGACCGCTTGTTGATTGACGACTTGTCCTTCACGATTCCGCCTGGCGCTATTGTCGGCGTGATCGGGGCGAACGGTGCTGGTAAGTCCACGCTCTTTAAGATGATTACGGGCAAGGAAACGCCCGATAGCGGTGAAATCAAGATCGGTCAGACCGTGAAGATTGCGGCCGTTGACCAGACGCGTGAAGGCTTACCCAACGATAAGACGGCGTTTGAAGCCATCAGCGACGGGATGGACATCATCCAGGTGGGCAAGTTCTCCATGTCGAGCCGTGCTTACTTAGGGCGCTTCAACTTTAAGGGTGGCGACCAGCAAAAGCAGGTGGGCTCGCTCTCCGGTGGTGAACGTGGTCGCTTACACTTGGCGAAGACCTTGTTAGCCGGCGCTAATGTGCTTCTCCTTGACGAACCGTCGAACGACTTGGACGTGGAAACCTTGCGTGCTTTGGAAGAAGCCCTCTTGGAATTCCCGGGTTGCGCCTTAGTGACCAGCCATGACCGTTGGTTCTTGGACCGTATTGCCACCCACATCCTCGCCTTTGAAGGCGACTCCCGTGTGGTGTTCTTTGACGGGAACTACAACGAATACGAAGCCGACAAGCGCCGTCGTTTAGGTGACGAAGCTTGCCAGCCGAAGCGCTTGCGCTTCAAGCCGTTGAAGCACTAATCGTGCTTTGAGGGAAAACGGGCTCGGAATCGAGTCGAGCCCGTTGCCCTCACCCCCAAGCGCGTTCTCTAAAGAGCCTCACAGGTGTTTCGTCGCCTTTGATGGCTCTTTTTTGTTTTCTTTTCTTCGCCTTCTTTGCCTTTTTTCCCCATGACGCAACGCCCCCCTTTGACTGTGTTGGTAGCGGATACTTCGTCCGAGGCCCTGGCACGCCTGAAGGGTTGGGGGAGCCAAGCGCCTCTGCGCCTCGTGCTCGTGGGAACCGATAAGGCGGAACTTCTTCGCTTCTTAGAAGCGCTTTCTCCCAATCTCACTCGCACCCACTGGGACGAAGCCCTTCCTCATGAGCGCTGGGAGGGTGAAGCCCTCACCGTGGACGTGGTCGTGGGGGATGTGAAGGTCGCGCGCCACTGGGTGGTGGCGGTGGCAGAGGCCGTGCTCGTGAAGACCCCTTCCGACGTGGCTCCGTGGCGCTTTTTGTGTGCGGAAGGCGTTTTGATTTATGCATCAACCCCAACGGAAACGCTCCCAGGCTTTCTCGAACAAACCGCGCCCAACACCTATGCCTTGCGTGGGGCGCGCTTAAAAAAGGAAGTGCTTCCTGAACAGCAAGACGTCGTCATCGTGGGGGCGGGGCTCTCGGGGGCACTTTGCGCTTACTACTTTTCGAAAGCGGGTTTCAAAGTCACCGTGATCGACGAGCGTGCGGTGCCAGCGGCTGGCGCCTCGGCGCTTTACGCGGGGCTCATTCACCCGCATTGGCAAAAGGATGACGGGGCACTCTTTTCGCTGACGCGTCGCGGCTACCGCGAGATGCTCGCGCTGCTCGAGAGCTTTCCCGACTGCTTTGACGCCGAAGGCGTTTTAGATATGGCGGTAAGCGACGACGAATGGGCGTATTGGGAAGAGGCGATTGCCTCCCATATCCCCTTAGCGCTTTCGGACGATCTCTTGCAGTTAGTAGATTGCGAGACCGCCCAAACGCTCACCCGCGCGCCCGTCACCCGAGGTGGTTGGTGGTTCCCCAAGGCAGGGCTCGTCTATGCATCACGCCTCGTGCGCGCCTTGTTAGACGCAAGTGGCGCCAAGGTGATCACCCACGTGTCAGTTCGCCTACAAAAAGGGGACAAGGGTTACTTGGCCGTGGACGACAAGGGGACCTGTTGGGCTCAAGGCTCGCACGCCGTAGTGGCAGCCGCCAAATCGAGTCGCGCCGTCTTAGGCTTTGACGCGGATCCCTTTACGCTTTCGGGTCTCTGGGGGCGCATTAGCTTCTTGCCTGAGGGCGCTTTGACGAGCTCGGTTCCCATCACCGGGATGGGCTACTTAATGAATGTCGAGGGCTTTACCGCGGCGGGCGCTACGTACGAGCCCGAGGACGCCCGTTGGGACGCGGCTCGAGCCCATGCGCATAATCTTGAGGGGCTCGCGAGTATGGTGGGCGATACGACGCCGTACCCGTTCGCGGGCGCCTACGAAGGGGAACGTGCGGTCGCTAAAGATCGCCTCCCCTTAATGGGAGCGGGGGCGATGCCCGAGACCTTGGCGCCCTTCCTTCAGACAAAAGAAAAGCCCGAACTCAAGCGACTTCCGCGTGATGTCGGGCTTTGGGTGTGTGCTGGGCTTGGCTCGCGAGGACTCACCTGGGGGGCGTTACTCGCCAAGAGCTTAGTGGCAAGAGCCACGGGGCGCCCGGGCGCGTTGGGGTTAGGGTTAGAAAACGCCTTGGACCCCTTACGCTTTTTGTGCCGATAACTTACTTATTGGCGCAGCACTTCTTGAATTTCTTACCCGAACCGCAGGGGCAGGGGTCGTTACGACCCACGTCGGGCGTCGTCTTCGTGACGGGGACGTTAGGCTGAAGGTCCTTCTTCAAGAGGTAGACAGCCTTAACGAGCTCGTACATGGCTTCTTCCAAGTTCTTCAACGGCTTGTGGGAAGCGACATAGCTATCAATCAAGCTCTGGGCTTCTTCACGGTGCTCTTCGTCGAAGTCTTCGGCATTCAAGTGGCGAAGGATGGGGGCTAAGGCGTCATCGTCGATGTTGTCATCGGCAAAGGCGTTAACGGCGCAGTAAAAGCCCGTGGCCCAGCTCGACATGGCAAGAATGCCTTCACGCGTGTAGATGATCTGATCGTTTTCGTCCACGAACGGAAAGATGATCGGTTCATAGCCGTGACCGGCAGCCAAGGCGGCACGGATCAAACGCACACGGTCATCTAAGGCCGCAAAGAGGGCGGTTTCCTTTTCGCCCACTTCGAACGCTTCGTCCGGGCTAAAGATGAGGGCGTAGGCTTCGTGCTGCGCTTCAAGGCTCAACTCGGGCGCTAAGAGCACCATGCCCGTTAAATAACCATCAGCAGCGCTGGCGTCCATGACGTCATCGCTTTCAAACGCGTCAAGGCCTTCACGTAAGGCATCAATTAAAGCGTCGCTCGTAAGGGTGGGTTTGTCCATGACCGATAAATCTCGAAAGAAAAAAGAAAATTAACGACCGTAATACTAACAAATGGGAACACTCTCGCGCGGAAATGAGCCCGTTTGTCCGTTAATTTTGCGAAAATAGCGCTTTTAATGTTTCGTTTTCGGTGATTTATGGATTGGTTGTTAGCCCTACAAAGTGTGGTGCTGGGTTTGGTGGAAGGTTTGACGGAGTTTTTACCCGTGAGTTCCACCGGTCACTTGATTGTGACCTCGAGCCTTTTGGGGCTGCCTGAAACCCCCGCCACGGACGCGATGATCGTGGTCATTCAAGCGGGCGCCATTCTGGCCGTGTGCTGGTATTACCGTGAGCGACTCTTAAAGATTTTGAAAAACCTCTTTAAAGCGGGGCCTGAGCGTCAACTCGCCATCAATACGATTGTTGCCTTTATCCCCGCAGTGATTGTGGGCCTACTTTTTGGCGGGCTCTTAAAGGTTTATCTCTTTAATGCCGTCACCGTGGGGGTGATGTTAATCGTTGGGGGCTTGATTATCCTCTGGGCGGAAAACCGCCAGAGCCCCACGGTGCGTGTCGCCACCATGGATGACTTAACGCTCAAAGACGCCCTCGGGGTCGGGCTTTGCCAGTGCTTGGCGATGATCCCAGGGACGAGCCGATCGGGCGCTACCATCATTGGGGGCTTACTCTTAGGCTTGAGCCGACGCGCCGCCACGGAATTCTCGTTCTTTTTAGCCATCCCCACCATCTTTGGGGCGACGCTCTATGAACTCTTTATGAGTCGAGAGGCGCTTCTGCAAACCGATGCTACCTTGGTGGTGTTGGGCACCATCGTGAGCTTCTTCTCCGCCTTAGCCGTCGTGCACTGGCTGATTGGCTTTGTGGGTCGTCACGACTTTAAGGCCTTCGGGTGGTACCGCATTGCCTTTGGTCTCGTGATTTTGCTCACGTGGGCAACGGGCATCGTTCGCTGGTAAGAAACAAAATGAGCACCCAAGTGGGTGCTCATTGCTTTTTGGGGAAGGACTCCCCAAAGAAGGGAACTTACTTACGCAAGTAAACCAAGTCCCAAATCCCATGGCCTAAACGCTCGCCGCGGGCCTGGAATTTCGTCGTCGGACGGTCACACAAGGGGTTGCCCATCACGGGACTCCAGTTGCCCTGACCGTGCAAGTTTTCAAGCAAGGGTTCGCCTTCCAAGACTTCTAACATCTGTTCAGCGTAGTTTTCCCAGTCGGTGGCGCAGTGGATGTAACCACCCTTCTTGATCTTCTTCACTAACTGACCGATGAAGGGCTGAGCCACTAAGCGACGCTTGTGGTGACGAGCCTTACGCCACGGGTCCGGGAAGTAGATGTGCACGCCATCCAAGCTTTCATCGGGGATCATGTCGCGTAACACTTCCACGGCGTCATGACGCACGATACGCACGTTGGTGAGTTCCATGTCGTCTAAGCGCTTGGCTAAGGCACCCACGCCTGCGGGGAAGACTTCACAACCGAGGAAATTGACTTCAGGACGGCTCTGCGCGATCGCAGCCGTCGTTTCCCCCATCCCACAACCGATTTCAAAGACCACGGGGCCAGAGCGACCGAAGGTGGCTTCAAAGTCTAAAGCCTCCGGGGTGTATTCCACCTGGAAGCGCGGAAGGGCTTCTTCCAAGGCGCGACGCTGGGCGGCGGAGATGTGACCACGACGCATCACGAAGGAGCGAATGTGGCGCTTTTTGAAGTCCTCAACAGAGGGCTGTTCGTCAACGAGGTCAGTGTTATCCATTTTGCGAAAAAACTACCGAAAGAAAAAAGAGAAAATCCGGACCCTAGGGTACGCGCTTTTCAAGTAGGCGTCACCCTTTGAGTCCGGCAAAAAGAGAAAACGTGGGGTTTTAGGGGCTTGACCCGGTTTAGTGATGTTGGCTCGGCACGCGACTCAAAATCCACAACGAGGTCACGAGCACCGCAATGGCCGCGGCCGTCATGATCATGAAGGTCGGGGTCATGTGCTCAATGTCCACCACGAAGAATCGGGCCACCGCCACAATGGCCAACGCCACCGGGGTGCGGATCGGAATTTCGCGGGTCCCTAAACTCGCCCCCTTAATCATGGAGAGGATCTCGATGTAGAGGAAGAGCAATAACAAGTCCCCAAGACTCGTGACGGCATTCTTGGCCATTTCTACGATCGAGTAGCCAATCCCCGAGAGGGTCGCCACGGCAATCGCGATTAAGGCCACCGCTTGCGCGTAGGTCAGAATCGTGTCGAACCCTTGCGCATAACGATGTAAAAGCTTGCCGTCACAGCTGGTTTGTTCAGTGGTGAGGGGCATAAAAATCGTCCCTAAAGAAATCGAGTTACTTGCGCGAAATGCGACGAACTAACGCGTCACCTGCGCTCTGGATTAATTGAACCACAATTACGAGCACAACGACGACAATCCAAGTGACTTCCGGATTGAAGCGCTGATAGCCGTAACGAATCGCTAAGTCGCCTAAGCCACCGCCACCGACGGCGCCGGCCATGGCGGAGTAGCCAATCAAGCTAATCACCGAGATGGTGAGACCGGCCACAATGCCCGGCATCGCCTCAGGGATTAAGACCTTGCGAATGATCTGCATGTGGGTGGCCCCCATGGATTGCGCAGCTTCCACTAAGCCCGAATCCACTTCACGAAGGCTCGTTTCCACAATACGAGCAATAAAGGGAGCCACCGAGATCGTGAGCGGCACAATGGCAGCCGCCGTCCCAATCGTGGTGCCCACGATAAAGCGCGTAAAGAAGGTCAATGCGAAGAGCAAAATGATGAAAGGCACCGAACGCAAGGCATTCACCACCGCACCCGTCACGGCGTTCGTGAAGGGCATCGGGATGAAGGACTTTTTGTCCGTCACGTACAAGAAGATCCCCAAGGGAATCCCAATCAAGGCGCCAATCAAGCTCGAGACCGCGACCATGATCACGGTTTCATTTAAGCTCGCGAGCAATAACGGGTAGAAATCACTGGACATCATCAATCTCCTCGACCAAGACGCCACGCTCCTTCAAGAACTTCACTGCTTGGTGGTAAATATCAAGGTCGGCTTCGACCAACACGGTGAGGCTCCCTAAGGTACGACCATGTACGTCGTCCACGGACCCACGCAAAATGTTGATGTCGACAGCAAAACGGCGAGAGCATTCGCTCATCACGGGGCTCGT
>JAHHRF010000077.1 GCA_020025955.1 Sutterella sp. | reverse complement strand
CGCGTACCTAACTTCGAAAAATTACAGACGAGCGGTTAGGCACCGGTAGAGTGTTGACAACCCCAGGGGCTAAGGGATGCTCAGTCTACGACCTACTCCATTCTGGAACCCCGCACTAATCCTTCACCAAGTTGCCAAAGTCATTATATAGCGTAACTATTTTTCCTTGCGCCCCTACCTCAAAAGGTTTTTTCCCGGCTTACTTTTCCAGTAAGCGCCCATCCTCAATGGTGAGGTGGCGGTTACAGACCGCACGCAAAAAGTCCGCATCGTGCGAGACGATGAGTTTGGCTTGGGGAAGCCCCTTTAAAACCGTAATCAAACGCTCAACAGAGCGAGCGTCTAGCCCCGTGGTGGGTTCGTCTAAGAGCAAAATCTCGGGCTTCATCGCGAGGATGGACGCAATCGTCACCAAGCGCTTTTGCCCCCCAGATAAATGAAAGCTTTCTTCGCGGGCGAGGTGTTCTGCACCTAAGAGCGTTAACGCTTCTAAGGCATCGGCTTCGGCCTCTTTGTCGCTACGACCTAAATTCTTTGGTCCAAAGGCGACGTCATCAAAAACGTCGGGGAAAAACAATTGGTGATCGGCATTTTGGAGCACAAAGCCTACGGTTTTGCGTAGTGCACAAAAGTCCGCTTCCGACTCGATCGTTTGCCCGTTAAGGGTGAGGGTCCCAGCAGCGCGCTTTTCCAACCCCGTCATCAACCGAAGCAACGTGGTTTTCCCAACGCCGTTGTCCGCTGAGAGCCCAATCGTATCCCCAGGGAAAATCGACAGGCTCGCGGCTTTAAAGAGCACACGCTCGGGTCGACTCCCTTGGGCAGGAAACGAAAACGCCAGGTTGTCTACCCTTAATAAGGGCGAGGAATCTAAAGGGGACTGAGCCGACATGAAAGAACCTGAAAAAATGAAATAAATGAGCGATAAAGCACGAGCCTCAAAGCCCCACGGGGAAGAGGACCCCCGTGACCACTACCGTTAAGGCTAACCCCGTCAACCCCACGATTAAGCCCCAATCTTTGGGACGCAACCGATGAAAGTGTACCGTAGGCCACGTGCCCGAAAAGGCTCTTAAGCGTAAGGCCTCGTTTAAGCGACGGCTCTCCCGCTCTGCACGCATTAAAAGAATCCCCACCATGTGGGCACGCGTCACATAGGTCAAGCGATTGAGTTTGGGTTCAAAACCACGCAGTTTGGCGGCCTCTTCTAACGAGACTCGTGTGCGCTCAAAGGCATCAATTTGACGAGCAGTGAGCAAAAATAAGCTCGTGAGTTTGTTGGGGACCTTGAGCCCCGTCATAGCACGGGCAAAGTCCGTCGGACGCATCGCCGTGGTTAAAGCCTCAAACCAAAAGAAGATGGCATTACATTTGAGCGTTAACAAGGCCACCAACGCGACCCCCGTTTCGGTGACGGTCACAGGACCCCAACCAAAGAGGACGTGACCCGGCGTCGTTAACGGCGTCAACACCCAAAGAATCGCTAAAAACGCGTTGACCGTTAAAGCGCGCGCTTTAATCCCGGGGCGCACGGGTTCTCGTGCCCAAAGTAAAACACCCAACCCCAGCATAACGATCGCCACCACCCAGCTTTTAAGAAGCGCTAGGGAAAAGAGGATACCCAGGACGCCTACGAGTCGCGCTCTCGGGTCAAAGGCCCCAAACGTGAAGGTTTCCGCCAAATCAGCCTTCATGCGGAGGGTCCTTTCTTGCGTGAGACTAACGCCCCCACACCAAAGAGCCCCAGAATCCAGCCTAAGCCCCCCACGATGTCTTTGAGCGTAATGGCGGGGGTTGCCAATTGCGCCAAATCGCGCTTGATGGGGGCAACTTCCGCCGCCACACGGGCAGCGACTCGCGCGTCAATGGCCTCCAAGTCTGCTTCTGAAAGCGTCACCCCAGCGGGGCGCTTCAAGGTAGAGGTTTGGGGCTTAGCAGGGATGGCTTTGCCAGTCACAACAGGCATGGCCGTTAAGTCCTCGGGCAATACCGTCCACGTGCTTTGGTGCCCTTCTCCCGCATCAATGGTGACCTTGAGACCATGCGTGCGGTCAAACCCCGTGGGGATGGTCGTACTGAATTCCCCTTTCTCATTGGTTTTCCCTTCCAAGAGGGTGTCGTGCGTTTTTAAGTCTTCCACACGAATCGTGCCAAAGTGCACGCGTGTGCCCCCGGAAAACTTACTTTCCGTATGAAGCACGTCCCCTTGCGTCCAAGCAAAGACGTTAACGCGATGCGCCAATACGCCCTGCGTCATACAAAGGAGCGTAAAACCTAAAAGAGCGTGGGAAAAAGTGGACGTACGCATAAAGTCAAAGGAAAAAATTAAACAAAGGAAAAGAACGAGCGCGCCTTAAGGACGCAACCCTTTTAAGAGCGCCGGGTGGCTGGAGCGCCTAAGGTAGCGCACCACAAAGAGCGTGATCACGCCTTCTGCGAGCATGATGGGTAAGTGCGCGACAAAGAGAGCGGTGGCCGCCGCCACAAACCCTTCGTCCGAGGCGCCCAGGGCAACGGCCGTTAACAGGGCAGAGACCAACACCCCTAAGAACCCCGCGACAAACGCCGCGACGTCATTCATGGGGGTGGCGTGCGTACGAGCCATCAGTCGGAAAACAAAGCCTGCGACCAAGGCCCCCGTCCCCATCGTGAGCGTGTTGACCCCTAAAACGGTGAGTCCCCCAAACATAAAGAGGATGCCTTGCAAAAGGAGCGCCACGAAAATCACTGGGTACGCCCCCCAACCAAACACGATCCCCACGAGACCATTCAAAATCAGGTGAGCGGAGCTCACCCCAATGGGGATGTGAATTAAGGAGGCGACAAAAAACGCCGCGGCAATGAGCCCTGCGGTGAGGAGGTCTTCGTCGGGAAGCTTTCTGAGCCCCACCCCGACCGCTGCTAAGGCGCCTACGGCACTGCCCACCAGAATCGGGGCGCTTAAAACCCCTTCGGCAATATGCATAACGTGTGTGAAAAAAAAGAAAAGGACGGGAAAGGAGAAGACTAAAGGGGGGAATTCCCCCCTTTAGAGAGAAAGGCGATTACTTCACGCGGATGGGATCAAAGAATTTCGTCCAGAGTACCGCCCCCAATTCCACATCACGGTCTTTACCATCATGGTGAATGGGCGTGGGGCTATCGGTGAGCGCCGCAAAGCCCCACCAGCCTGCCCACGGGGCCGTAAACGTGAAGACACCATTGGCATCCGTTTTCACCACCTGCGGGGTAAAGCCTTCAAAGGGGGCTTTCAGGTCACCCTTTTCGTTGAAGTACTCGACTTCCACGTCAACGTTGGCTTGGGGTTGCCCATCGACTAACACTTCCCCTTGGAAGGTGTTACCCGCAAAGTTTGCCCAGGGACGCACACGCGGGACGATTTCGGTTTTCACCCCCACGGGTTCATCCCAGCCTTCGTCTTCGCCAAATGCAGGCACGATGACTTTGGTGTAGTGAACGATAAATTTATCTTCCGCCGGTTCCCAATAAGGTTGCGGCTCCATCACGAATTGGTACACCCCAGGGCGCTTTACCGTCAAAGGCAGACGCCACGCCTTGTGGTCAAACACTGTCGTGGGCTGGAGTTGATTTAACACACTCGTCTTTTCCCCACCGACAAAAAGGTCCACCGCTTTGGGTTTAACAAGCGTCATCCCTTCGCGTTCAAACGGATGGCAAAACGCTAAGTTAAGGTTGAGCGCTGCCTCTTTTTGATCCACCACGACCGCGTGGTTAGGGATCACTAAACCGAAGTGCGCCTGAGCGCTCCCCGCGAGGAGGGCTAACGTCAGTCCGAGCGCACTCATCATTTTTGTCTTCATGGGTCGACTCCTTTCTTTCGTCAATGGAGGACAGTCGGAGAATGTCATGGAAGGTTTTTCCCAGAAGAAAAAGGCACGAAACCCTTATCACACGAGGAAAAAGCCCAGTCATCATAAGAATACGAGATTTGTAAGAACTCTACCAGCCCTAAAAGGTGTAGTCCTCATTGAAGAGCTCTACCCCTCGAGCCCCTCCCTTCTCTTAACGCTTTCTTTTCCTTTGTCCCCTTTGCGCAACGCGTCCACCTAACCGTTCACAATTTCTGTTGTCTAACAAAATCAATAAGCCGTTATTGGCACTAGGGGATTACTCCTAAACTAGTTTCAAGCCTCACACAAGCTCTACACAAAAAATCACACTGTCTATTACTACCCACTTTTCTAGATTTCCTCTTACCGAGGGCTTGAGCAAAACGCCTCTCCACCCTACTCAAACGCTTTATAGTGTTTTTTCTCTGAAGTTGTTTGTCATCAACTTCGTTGACTGATCCCGTCTTCTGACCTGTGAAGGGGTGCTTCTATTTGGTGTCCCTTCCCTTTTGTTGACCGTTTCAACCCTACACCGTTAGGGCGCACTGATCGTGCGCCCTTTTGTTGTTCTTTTCTTTTTTTTCGTCCCAACATGAAACCCCATTACTTATCGTTGCGCGCACCGACTCGTAGCGCGAAGCGTTTTTTCCAGTTATCCGCGTTATGCGTCGCCTTGAGCGTTACGGGCATCACGAGCCCGGTGAATCCGGTCTTGGCAGCCCAAACCACGCCCGTCGTGGCCACGGCTCAAGCCCCGGCTGGGATTGTCTTCCCGACGATTGACGACCAGACGACAACGTTAATGCGTGAAAACATCCAAAAAGACGTCTTCTACAAAAACGCGGACATCGATATGGTGGTGTTCGTGGGGGACAACCGTGACCCCAATGCTCGAAAGATTGAAGTCGGTCACGAAGGGGGTACGGCTAATCAACAAGTCCCCTCCTTTGGTGCCAAAACTCTTTCTAAGACGGGTAGCGTAGAGGTCTACGGCAAGCTCATCCTGTTAGGCGGTGACGCCCCTCAAGACTTAGACCTCACCCAGCCCAATGTCTGGGATCAGGCGCCTAAATTTGCCACCAATATGAACGGCAGCGATGCGCCCATTACGATCGAAAGGAATGGGCACTTCCAAATGGGCTCGAATGACGCCGCCAAACACTGGGGCGCGACGAAGGGCATGAAGCTCTATGGGAATTCCACGTTATCGGTTGAAAACGGGGATTTCCGTGCGTCTTCCCTTAACTTTACGGAGAACAATGCGCACGTCGTCGTGGCGGACAATGCCTCGCTCTCCATCAAGGGGGCGTATGCGGGTCGAAAACCTGCCTATTTTGCAGTCGGGTCCAATCCGCAACGTTTAGACGTTAACGGGACGCTCAACTTTGAGAAGCACGCCAACATTGACACCGTTACCATCAACAGTATCGACACCCATATTTCGGGGACGATGAATGCACTCGACCAACGTGTGCATTTGGGTAACGCCCTCACGGTCAACCAAACGGGGACCTTAAACGCGAAGGATTACTCGGACTCGAATAAGGTTCGTAACGTTCCGACGTTGACGGTTGACGGCAATGCCAAGATCGGGAAAACCTCCCAAGGCGTGTACGGGGCGATTAAGGTTGGTGAGACGGGCACCTTGACGGTGGCCTCCGACTTAACGTTCGATGGCAACAACAAAGACAAAACCTATCCGGAGAAGCGTGGCTTATTTAACCACGGTACGGTGAACGCCCAAACGTTAACGCTCAAAAACGCCATCCAAACCGTTAACCAGGGCACGTTGAGCGTCAACGCACTCAATGTCACGGGAAATAGCCAGTTTAAAAACGTCGGTCAAGGCGTCTTAGAGGCCGATACCGTGAGCACCACGGACGGGGGCACCATTGAATTTACGTCGGGGACCATGCGCGGTAAAACCGGTGCCACCACGGCACTTAAAACCGATATGGCCAACGTCATTGTGGGCGCCAATCAAGGCAATGACTTGATGACCGTGCACCTCAATACGTTTGATGCCACCAATGCCTTAACCTCGAACATCCAAATCAACAAGACGGGCGTTGTGCAGTTGGGTAGCGGCACGATCACGAAAACGGCGGGTAGCACCTTAGTCATTAATGAGGCCAACACCTTAAAGGACGGGAGCTTAACGTTGTTGCGTGACAAGCCCGTGGCCACGACGGGTGACGTCTTTGCGGCTGGCAAAGACTCCATCACCATGATTGACTTCACGAAGATCGGCAAGGGTCAAAGCGCTTTAACGGCCACGTCGCTCAATGGTGGCAAGGCCACGATCGATGACGGCGCTCGCTTAATCCTTAAGGGCGTTAACGTCGACAAGGACGCAACGGACAGCTCCTATACCCTCTTGAAGGGCTTTGGCCTTAACGCCAACCTCACCAATGATCATTGGACGGGTGGTTGGCAGACCGTGGACATCGACGGCAACGACGAACTCACGGGGCTTTATCGTTTGGACTGGAACACCCAGGACAACACCTTGGCCTTAGTGCGTAACAGCGAATTTAAGTGGGATACTCCTGAAGAAGAAAAGGGTCCGACGGAAGGCAGCGGTCCTACGGGTGGCACCGGTGACCGTGATGCGGGTACCGAAGTGGGTGGCGACACCACGTCCAAGGAAAACGGCTTAGCCCCGATCCCGACGGCACCGAAGTATCGCGACATCAAAGACAAGATGGAAGAAGCCAAGGCCAACAAGGATGAGACCACTTACAACAATCTTCGTGATCAGTTGGAAGGTTCCATCGTTGATGGTCAGGACTTGGAAAACCAGGAACTCTTGATTACGCAAAACAAGGACGACATTGAGGCGATGAAGCCTAAGGTTGACTTGATTGACGACATCAAGAAGGAAGCTGACAAGGTCGCAGG
>JAHHRF010000076.1 GCA_020025955.1 Sutterella sp. | reverse complement strand
AGGCTCTCAATTTGCACAAACCCCGATCACGAAAGTGGTCGGGGTTTTTGCTTTTGTGTCTTTTGACCTTTATGAAAATGCCCCAGAAGAATCCGATTCCTCTGAGGCATTCGTCATCCTAGACGATGATTTAAGTTTTACTTGGCCTTCATGATCGATTGACCCGCCTTGTGGCCAAAGACCATGACGTCCGCAATAGCGTTACCGCCTAAGCGGTTGGAGCCATGAATGCCGCCGGTGACTTCACCTGCTGCAAAGAGACCCGGGATGGGTTCGCCCTTCTTATTCAGAACCTGAGCGTCCTTGTTGATACGCACACCGCCCATCGTGTGGTGAACGGTCGGTACCTTCTTACAGGCATACCACGGGCCTTCCGTTAAGGTCTTGTCGTCCTTGTTATTGCCCACAAAGCCAAACTTGTCTTTGGCTTTACCCAAGATCACTTGGTTGTAGCCGTTCACAGAGGCCTTTAACTTCTTGGGATCCATCCCCGTCTTCTTGGCGAGTTCATCCAAGGTGTCAGCTTCAACGACCGAGCCCAAGGCGACCATATTCTTAATGGAGGCGCCGTTACGGTCCACGAAGTCGCGAGACGGATAGCGTAAGTGGTTGACGAGCACCCAGTACGTGCCACCCTTTTGTTCAAAGATGGCGCGTGCTAAAACGTCACGGGCAGCCCCTTCGTTCACGAAGCGGTCCCCATCCGTATTGATGAACAAGCGGTTGCGTCCCGAGGTGCGGATGTTTTCCATCAAGCCCGTGCCTGGCGTCCCACAGGGGTGAATCTGGATGTCGGCTAAGCCTACGAGCTCGCCCCCTGCCTGCTCGGCAAAGAGCATCCCGTCGCCCTGAGCGGCCTTCTGGAGGTTCGTGCAACCAATGTTGTTATCCAAAACGGCATCCTTCCAGACACCGGTGTTGACCTTCTGACGCAATTCCACGTTGGCGCCAAAGCCGCCCGTCGCGAGAATCACGCCTTGTTTGGCTTTCACGGTAATGACGCGCTTCTTATTCTGAGCGACTACGCCAACGACACGACCGTCTTCGACCTGGAGTTTCTTCACGTCTGCGTCGGTAATGACTTCAATGGCGCCATTGGTCTTGGCGATGAAGTCTTCTAAGACGCGGATGTAGCTGTTGCCCGAGGGTGTGGCCGGATAGTGACTACGCTGCCAGAGCGAGCCCGTGGCTGCCCCAATCTTGTCACGGAACTTCACGCCTAAGCTTTCTAACCAATGCACGGCATCGATCGAGTGGTGGGTGAGTTCTTTTACCAAAACCTTGTCGCCGAGCTCATGCCCGCCCTTAAAGGTTTGGCTTTCAAACTTCTCGAAGCTGTCTTCAATCCCCTGCGGCTTCTGGCGTTCCGGGTCAACGGCGTTCAACGCGCCTTCACTCACGTTCGTGGAGCCCCCTAAGAAGCCCAACTTTTCTAAGACGATGACTTTCTTGGCACCGGCCTGGTAGGCGGAGATGGCCGCGGCCAGCCCCGAGCCACCACCCCCGACCACGACGACGTTCGCGTCTAAGTTAAGGGGAAGCGTCGGATAGGTGTCCACGCGCTTCATCAAAGCGGGGATATCGGCATTGGCTTGCTTTAAGGCTTCTTGAGCGCCTTGTAAGAGGGCAAAGCTCGAGAGCGTTGCGCCCGTTACGGCATCCACCCCAAGGCTTTGCTTATCGACAATCTTCTGGCTCAACTTCTTAATGGCCACCTTACCCACACCGATGGTTTCTAAGTTGTCATCAGCGGAGACCGATTCAATACGATCGCGCGATACCTTAACGGTCACGGTCATCGGGGCATTGTGCCCATTGACCTGTGCCGAATACGTCCCCGGCGTAAAGCGAGCCGGCCCTTCTTGTGCACACCCTGTCAACACGACGGCAGCCGCCACGGACAAGGACAAAAGCGAAAACTTATGCATTCGATATGCTCCTCAAAGTAAGAAACAAATTGCGTCCATTCCCTTATTCTGGGCTCTAGCCTTAGGGATTTTGACGCAACCTTTCCCATTGTAAGGAGGCCCCTTGACCTCGCCAATGGGTATTAGTCCGCTATTGATAAAGCAAAAGGGTTGTGCAGTCTGGGGTTTTATTGTGATTTAACTAACCAATAGCCATGAAGAAAATAAGGAATAAACCCTTAAATGTTGACCTCTTCGCTAACGGTTTGAGTCGCTTTTTGCCTCACGGTCTACGAGATGGGACAGACCTTTCTCCAAATAGAAAAAAGGCGCGTTAAGGCGTGACATCGAGTCCGCGCCTTAATGCGCCTAAACGGGTGTGGACGAGGGGTGAGGGTTGGCTCACGCTTACCCCTGGATGTGCCCATAAACACAGTAAGCGTGACGGCGCCCTCGGTTTGTCCTCGTCCGTTCCCAAAAGGAAAAGGGGTGACGGCGTTATTCAAACGGCGTCGGGGTCGGGGTCATTTCGGTTGAGGGCGGCAAGATCGGCAATTCCACCTTGGGCTGCGGACCCGTTAACGTCTTCAAGAAGGCGACGATATCCGCCGTCTGCTCCTTCGTTAAGGTCATCCCAATGGAATGCTTCGCCATAATACGAACGGCTTCCGGGAGCGACCACACGGCCCCGTCATGGAAGTACGGGTAGGTGAGTTCGATGTTGCGAAGGATCGGGGTCTTAAAGACCATCTTGTCTTCTTCCTTGCCCGTTTCTTCAAAGCGACCTAACTTGGGGTTGCTCGTGGGGTAGGGTTCGACCATGCCCATCTTGGTGTAGTTTTCACCCCCAAAGCGCGGACCCGTGTGGCAACTCTGGCAACCAATCTCTTTGAAGAGTTCGTAGCCTTTGAGTTCTTGGGCGGTTAACGCCTTTTTATTGCCCATTAAGTACTGGTCAAAGCGGTCGCCCGGGGTCACCAAGGTCTTTTCAAATTCCGCGATGGCATCGGCAACGCGATCAATGTTGACGGTGTCATCCCCGAAGACGGACTTAAATTCAGCACGATAAGCGGGAATCGAGGCAATCGTTTCAATGGCTAAGGCATGGGTCGAAGCCATTTCCATCGGGTTTTCAATCGGACCCTTTGCCTGTTCGGCTAAATCCTTGGCGCGCCCGTCCCAGAATTGCGCCACTTGATGCTGGGCATTCAAGACAGTCGGCGCATTAATGGGACCTTGTGCCCATTTATGCCCCACGGAGGTCGGGATGTTATCCGTACCACCCATCGAGAGGTTATGACAGAAGTTGCAGCTAATCACGCCCGAGGCGGATAAGCGCGGATCAAAGTAGAGTTTCTTCCCCAGCTCAACCATGGCGGGATCGAGCTTGAGTTCAGGTTTGATCACGAGGTGGGTATCCATTGCACTGGCCACGCCCAAGGAAAGGGCCGAGAAGGTGCCCACAGCACCCAGGACCAATAAGGATTTGACGTTCATGTTGGGGTCTCCTTCCGGTAAGGCACGGTCCTGCCTTAAAAGAGGTCAAGTGCCCAACCTCCAATAGGTTGAGCTCAAGGAGAGTCTAGGCGTGAAGTGGGGTTTTGAAATGTAAACGAATGGCGCCCTCAACCCCAATTCTTTGCGTTGCCTCAAGGTTTTATACAGATTTTCTTAAAAAACGCACTTTGATAGATGTTTTTAATCAAAGAAATAAAACCTTCTAAAACAAAGAGATAGAGACGCAAAACTTCAAAATTTTGTGTACTTCGTTGTCCAAAGGTCGAATCGGGTAGACAAAGGGACCGTGTGTCGTATGAGTACGCCCTCGGTTTCGTTCACTCAATCGCGCTTTCCTTGTGGGCGCGTATTTATCGTCTCACGCTCGGTCATCACAACAAAAGAAAGGCTTCCCTCAGGTCGAAGCCATGGTGCTCATCTTCTTGGACACCCCTGTGCTTGAAATTTTGAATCCCCTTGACGGTGTCCCCCCGAAGGCCTGTCACGAAAACGCCTTTTGAATCGATCGGCTTCGTGAGAGCTGTTCCAGTTTTCTCAAACTTCACACAAAAATGCCCAAGCACTAAAGAGGCGAAGTCCTGTCGTTTCTAACGTTTTTGCAATGTGTTGATTCGCGCCTAGACACGGTAAGTAAGTGTCTTGATTGAATTGAATTTTTTCATGAGTCATATGGCTGAAATCCCGTATTGACTCTTAGAGAGACTAATAAAAGAGGCAAAAAGCAACAAAGCGAATTAGGTTCGGGAAATTCCTAATTTTTAGATGGGCTTAAAACGCCTGAAAGAGAGGCTAGTTAAGCGACAAGGTCGAAAAGTCTCACATACCCGTTTTCCTAGACTGGTTTCAGTTTGGAAAAGTGACTATCTTGAAATTAAGCAGATTGCTTTGATTGGGGTTTGACGCCACACATCCCAACTTTTGACTATGACGCCAGACCCTTTTGGAAATGTGAAACCCACCTGACCAATAAGAAAAAGGGGAAAACTATGAACAAGTGTTTTAAGCACGTTTGGAGTGTTTCTCGTCAGCGTTATGTCGTCGCCAGCGAGCTAACACGTGGGCATCGTCCGTCTAAAGGGCGCAGCTTAACAGCGCTCTCGGCTCTACTCGTTAGCCTTTTTGGCTCGAACGCTATGGCAGCTGGTATGGCTGTGGATTCGATGGTGATTAATGACACCACGACTCCTGTCACCATCGCGTCGTTTAGTGGGCTCGAAACACTGCTTACCGATGACCAAAAAACAAACGGTGTGCTTTATGCCAAAGCGCCGTTAAAGCTCACGGCGAATAGTGGGATTTCCGAAGTTAAACTCACTAAAAAGACAGGGTCGATCGGGTTTAAAGCTTTCGAAAATCTCGATGGCTTCTACGTTTGGGGTGACCGGACCGCGGTTGTCGTTGGTTTCGACGAAGACGAAACCGAGACCGATTTGTTTAAAAACCGTCCCGACCGTGCCCAACCTCCTAAATACAACCCATCCTTAGGGGTCGCAGAAGGCTTCTTGCAAGTGGGGCTTGCAGGAGGTAAACGAAAGCACGGCACCTATGGGCGCATGCCCATCTCTGGTGGCGAAGTGCACTTCGTTAACGGTGACTTTATTGGAACGAAAACCACTTATTCTGGTGAAGATTCGAGTATCAATGAACGTCCGAGTCTGTTAAACGTTCATGATGATGCAACGTTAACGGTGGCTAAACTCTATGTGCAACCGCATGGCAAGGTAGAGGCCAATGGCGCCATTTCAACGAGTTCGGAATACGTTGTTAACTTAGGCGTCATTGATGTGGCGGCTACGGGGAGTCTCACCTCCAAGAAAATGGTCGATGCGGGGTATGGGAAAAAGGGGACCCTCAACAATTTGGGGACGGTTACCTTCACGGAAGACATGAAGAGTGCTGGCACGATTAACAACAATGCCACCTTTAGTGCGACCACGTTTGAAGAAAGGGGCACTTTCACCAACAACAAAACCGCTACGATCACTTCGTTAACAATTGATGGACGAGATAGTTCCTTCACCACGGCGGCTGGCGCCACCACGTCGGGGACCTATTTGACGGTAGCGGGTGGAACCAATACCGACGAAACCCTCAACGTGCAGTTCATTAGCTCCGGTGACGTGAATTACCCCAATGTGACTTTCAATAACGGGAGTCGCACCAAACTCTTAACGGGGACCTTTAATAAAACCGCTGCGATTGACTACGTGGGCGGTACCTTAGAGGTGGGGCAAGGCGCAGATGCGGGTACGGCCCCCATGGAAATGCACGTCTCGAACATTACGCGTTCGATGAATACGGCGTTAGTGGTGCATGAAACCGGGAAACTCTTCTTGGATGACGGCACGGCGACGATGGTCGACGGTCACCTCTATTTCGGTAAAGAGTTAGCCTTGGCCCCGCGCGGCAGTTTGTCGGCATTAAATACCGCTACGGTGACGGGTGGGAGCGCACACTTAGGTGCCAACTCCATCACAACGATTGACTTCACCGCGATTAAGCCAGGGAATAAGCCGATTCTTAAGACGGCCAATGGCTCGTTAGCCATCGATCCGAATGCTACGTTGAAACTCATCAATGTCGCAGGCATCGGGACAGACGAAAAACGTTGGGAAGTGGCCAAGGGCTTTGCTTTAACTAACGTCGGCGGTGACAAGAATTGGACGGGTGGTTGGGAAACCATTAATTCCGACTCGGCGGATCACAACTTCATGCTCTCTTGGCAAGGTAACCCCAATGATGCAGAGAGTGCGACTTATGACCCGCAAACCCTCTACTTAGTCTTAAAGCCCAAGGATGATACGGGCGGTGGTACTCCCCCTGATCCGGATCCCGGTGAGGGTACGGGTCCTGTGCCTGATCCAGGTGGCGGTGGCGCCGTTGATCCGACCCCGGGCGGCGGTGGCACCGTTGACCCGACCCCCGGCGGCGGTGGCACCGTTGACCCGACCCCTGGCGGTGGCGGTTCCACGCCGGGCGGTGGTGGCACGCCAGGTGGCGGTGGTTCAACCCCGATTCCTGGACCTACGCCGACTCCCACGCCTACGGACTTTACGGATAGCCCCGTCAACCCTGAAGGGATCTTCAACCATGGCAAGACCGTGGTCGGTGGCTTAACCGGTCGCGCTGGGGTGTTGTGGCGTCAAGAGCGTCCTGAATTCGGTCACACCCTCTGGGTGGATGCCTTTGGCGAAGACCGTCATGCCGGTGAACACTTAGGCTACAACTACCATCGCTTAGGCTTGGTGATCGGCACGGACCGTCGTGTGGGTGATCAAGACGAAGGGCTCATTGGGATTGCTGGCTCGGTGTCGCGTGCGCATGGTGAAACGACCCATGCCTGGGCAGGGACTAACCTGAAACTGCGTGGCGCTGGGCTTTATGCCTATGGGGCTTATCGCTATAACAACAATCAGGTGCTGAGCGGCCACATTGGGTACGTGTATCAGTCAGACCGCATGACCCAGGACGACAAGAAGGCGACGGTCAAACTTCGTATGCTCACGGTGGGGGCTAACCTCGCTCAGCGCTTTGAAGTGAAAGACGAGACCTACCTCATCCCGCACTTAGGCGTCTACGCGGGTTGGGTCTTGAGTTCGGACTACGGCATCGAACAAAACGGTGTGACGATTGCGAACAAGACCATCAAGCGCATGACCCTGATTGATTTGCCGGTTGGGGTGAGCTTTGAAGCGCCTACCCGCAGGATCAAAGGCTGGGATGTGACGCCGTACGCGGACCTGACGTATACCAAACCGATTGGGGACAAGTCGATGACTATCCAGACGCAAGGGGTCTCGACCTTACCCGTGGTGCGTGATCTGAGTGGCGCCACGACGAGTTTGAGCGTGGGCTTTGAAGCGAAGAAGCCCGAGTACGAATTCGGTGCTCGCTATCGCTTCACGCATGGGTCCAACAAGTTCCGCGAACATGCACTGCTCTTACGCGTCGTGAAGAACTTCTAACCTAAACTACGGGTTACCTACTCTATAACCAGCGGGATATAGAGTTAGTGCAAAA
>JAHHRF010000075.1 GCA_020025955.1 Sutterella sp. | reverse complement strand
TTCGCTAATACGAAAGGGAACCCAAATGAGCGGGCAGAGAGCGAGATTGGAGGCGGAAATCGTATGGCTTCTAATGGAATCGTATGGATTTACATTTGAAAGCCACATTGATTATTGAGCCCCTCCCCAATCAGCCCCCTCAAAAGGGGGCTGGTGTCACGTTACTGGGGCACTTCCCACGTGGAGAAGTCATCCCAAAGGGCCGACATCGGGAGGGCGACATTGCCATGCCCATCGGTGCGTACACGCTGCCCCGTATAAAGGATGACCCCTGTAAAGTTATCTTTGCCATACTGGTCTTGTAACCATTTCAAATGGCGGAAGTCCTCGTTACTAATTTTCTCCCCGGCTTTAACCTCGATGCCAACTAGGCGACCTCGCTCGTTGGTGATCACGAAATCAACTTCGTGACTGCGAGTACGTAAGTGTTCAATCCGCCACGTCGGATACAAATCGACTTCGCACGCCAGTTGGTTGTAGACCCAGGTTTCAAGCAAGTGCTTGAGCTTTTTCTGAGCCTGTCGAGAGGGCTTTAATAATTCGTTCACATCACGAACGTTAAGCAGGTTAGCCAGTAAGCCACTGTCCGAGAAGTAGCGCTTTGACGTTTTGGCAAATCGCCCCATGCCTCGCATCCACTTGGAGTCAACACAGTCAATCAGGTACATCGCTTCGGCCACGTCGACATAGTGACTAACAGTTGGCCAGGCCATCGCCGTCTCGGAGGCTATTTGTGCTTTTTTCAAGAACGCCCCTTGCCGTGCGCACGCTTTGAGCACCGTTTCAAAGGACGCCGCCTTTCTCATCTTCCATTGACTGCGAACACTAGGGATAATCGCTTTTCTTAAGTACGTCTGGAACCACGCTGTGCGAGCGTGCCCGCTGGGAAGCGCCACCACCTCAGGGAAGCCCCCGCGAATAGCCGCCTCCCCAATCAAACGTTGACTGCAGGGGTACGTCGTCTTACGGGGCAAACACCCCTTCAATAAGCTCGACAAAAAGCCTGGCAAACGGTGACGTTGTTCGGCCTCAGTCAACGAACGCAGTCGAAGGTCGGCTACGCGACCGGCTAACGACTCATTGGTCTCCGGCAGCCGTCGGTAGTCGGTGGAGCAGACCAACACGTATTGACCGCGAGCGGGGTCACGGTCGACCTGGTACTTCATCTCCCCTATTAAGCTCCAAAGCCTTTGCCCCTCATCGAACACAACGGTTTCACCTGACGTGCGACGAACAACGTGACCGGGCTTTAAACGCACCGCCTCGAACGTTGCCCGATCGTCTAACGCCACGTAACGGGGGTGGGATAGCGACGCCGCCTTAACCAAGGTGGTTTTGCCTACCTGAAGCGCACCCCCAACCATGACGATGCGAAAACTCATTAACAATTCCCCGAACGCCTCTAAGGCCCAACGTGGTGTCAACATGTCCCCTCTCCTACCGTAATGACGTAACCGTAAGCCCCCTCACAAAAGAGCTTCAGCATCACGACACAAAGTCTAAATTAAGTGCTCTAACACTTTGAAATTTAAAGCGTATCACCTTTTAAACTATCTCACCGCTTGCGGACAAATGAGTAAACCCAAGGCGCAAAAAAGCCAGAGGGCCTTGAGCACTCTGGCTTCTTGTCTTAGGGCTTAGCGACGGTCGCGACTCGAACGACGTTGCGTGGAGCGTTCAGTCGTGTCACGGCTCGAACGACGTTGCGTCGGACGATCGCTCATGTCACGGGCTTCCCAGGCGGGCACACCGGTGCGGTCACTCTGACCGTCCTTAAAGCGCGCACCCTTACGCGCCTTCTTGGCTTCTTCGCGTTCGGCTTCAATACGCGCGATGCGAGCCTTGGCGCGGGCAGCGGCCTTGACTTGCTTGGCGGCTTCGGCCTTTTGCGGGGCGTACTTTTCTAATTTCTTGGCAGCATCTTCAAGGTCAGCAATCCAAGTACGGACTTCTTGCGGGGTTAATTCCATGCGCTTACCGCGGGGCAAGCTCTTGGGTAACGACACCTGACCGTAGCGGGTACGGATCAAGCGAGAGACCGTTAAACCCACCGCTTCGAAGATACGACGCACTTCGCGGTTACGACCTTCACGGATCTGCACACGGTACCAGTGGTTCATCCCCGTGCCACCCAAGTCTTCGATCAAATCGAATTTGGCAGGACCGTCTTCGAGTTCAATGCCTTCCTGGAGCTTTAGGAGGACTTCGGCTTCGATTTCGCCGATGGTACGCACGGCGTACTCGCGCTCAATTTCGTAGCGCGGGTGCATTAAGCGGTTAGCGAGTTCACCCGACGTGGTAAAGAGGAGGAGCCCTTCGGTGTTGTAGTCCAAACGACCCACAGCCACCCAACGCTGCCCCTGAAGGCGCGGCAAGCGGAAAAAGACCGACGGACGACCTTCCGGGTCATCGCGGGAGACGATTTCGCCCGCGGGCTTGTGGTACATCAAGACACGCGGCGCGCCCGACTCAGCCGAAGCACGACGCACGGGACGGCCTTCAATACGGATGATGTCGTCAGCGGCCACACGATCGCCCAACTTGGCACGAACGCCGTTGATGGTCACGACACCCGACTCAATCAAGCTTTCCATCTGACGGCGGGAGCCTAAACCGGCATCCGCTAAAGCCTTCTGGAGCTTATCGGTCGGGGTTTCGGGATCGCGTTCAATACGAAGGTTCTGGGGCATCGGCACATCGTCCATCCCCATCTGACCCAATTCGGAGTAGGCGTCCGACGGATCCATTACGCCACGACGGCGCTGACGCAATTCGCGCGACTTGGGGTCATCCCCCGCACGGCGAAACGGGGTGCGCTTCTTGGCGCCGCCAAAGGCACCCGGCGTGCGCGGACGGCGCGGGGCGGACGGACGCTCTTCCGTCGCGGGCTTTTCCCAGCGGTTATAGCCCATACGTTCAGCTCGATCAAAACGGTCACCCTCAGCAGGGGCGGCGTCATCACGACGAGCGCGGTGGTTACGACGCGGTTCTTCACGTCGATCAAATTGGTGGTCGCGAGGGCGACGTTGTTGATTACTCGGCTTCAAAGTTGATTTCCTTTTGCACCATCGGTGCGGTTTGTGCAGAGTCCTCTGCACGATAGTTGTCCTGCGGGCGCTCATCCCCAAGGAAGAAGTCAGGCAACACCTCTTCTTCTAATTGCGGAAGCCCCTCTAGGCTCTTTAATCCCAAATCGTTAAGAAACTGCGGGGTCGTGGCAATTAAAGCCGGACGCCCCGGGGTTTCACGGTAGCCTACGGTTTCAATCCACCCACGCTCTTCAAACTGTCGGAGCAATTGTGGATTTAAGGCGACCCCACGAATGTCTTCAATATCCCCACGGGTTACCGGTTGACGGTAGGCAATGATGGCTAACGTCTCCAAGGCAGCACGCGTGTAGCGTGGCGGCTTTTCGTCAGACAAGCGTACTAAGTACGGTTGCGCAGCCTCAGCCGTAACAAACTCCCAGCCCGAAGCCACTTCGACGAGCCGAAGCCCACGAAGTTTCCATTCTTCTTGCAAGGTTTCTAAGTGTCCGAGGATGGTCTTGGAGGAGACGCGATCTGAAAAGAGGCGACGCAAGGTCGGGACCGTCAAAGGCTTATCCGCCGACATCAAGGCGGCTTCAATGATGAACTTCGGTTCAAGACGGGCCATAACGACAGGGTTCCGTAAGTGGATTGCGTAGCGCCTCACGGCGCACAAAGGTGGGAAATGAAAAAAGTGAGCGCGCTGCTCACTTCTTTGACGGTGATTCTACTGGATTTCTTCCCCCCTGGCGAGTCAAATCCCGCCTTTTTACATCCCCCGAAAGCGTTAAAGGGAAAACTTCAGTCAAGGTCAATCTCGGCGTTTCCCCTCTCCACTAAAGGAGGTAGACCCCTTGAAGGGATACAGAACCCTCCCTTTTGCGCCAAAACGCCACTTTGTTCTTCCCCGGTTTCGGAATTTTGTGTAAGACAAAATCGCACTAAATGTTTATCCGAAAAAGTGGGATTTTCGGAATTCATTGATTACCATAGGAAAAATAAGGTGATTAAATTTTAATAATAATGACTTGTTTATATTCTTTTGATGACCGCAGTGCTAGGATGGGTACTGTGTCAGTCTTACGTCTTGCCTCTTTGGAGGGGCAAACGGCGAAAGTTACTGATTTACTTCGAAAGTGAGTCCACCTCTTATCATGACCCAGACCATACCACCGGCGTATCTCTTACGACCTCGTAGTACGCGCCAATGGTTGCAGCAAAACTTAATGCTGACTTCGATGACGCATGCTGAGCTCGCTGAACGTATCCACATCTCGCCCAACATCATCTCGATGTGGAAAACGGGCAAGCAGCCCATTCCCTTGAAGCGCTTATGCCAATTGGCTAACGTCTTCGGGACGGATCCGCTTTACATTCGTAACCTCAAACTGATTGAAGAGGGTTGGGAAACGACGGCGGAGCTCGATGATCGCGTACGCCGTCTTGGTGATTTAACGGCCAATGAAATGGAGTTCATCACGATTATTCGTGAACACCATGCTGGCAACCCCAAGATGAGTGCCGAAGACAAAGTGCGATTTAAAGCGTTTGTTGAAACCTTGGATGGCGACACGCCTGACGTAGAACCGCATCCCTATTTTGGTTAATTCACCACGAGATGGCGGTCAGAAACAAAGCGAAAAGAGCCCACGATTACAGTCGTGGGCTCTTTTCTTTGCTGGGTATTCGGTGATCAGTGACGAGGCCACGGCCTCGTTCGGAGCCCCGCGGATGCGACGCGCGGGGTCCGAAAACAAGAAAACCCCGTCGAAATCGACAGGGTTTGAATCTTGTGGCGGAGAGAGTGGGATTTGAACCCACGATACGGTATGACCGTATACCGGATTTCGAGTCCGGCGCATTCGACCACTCTGCCATCTCTCCGACGTCTGCACTTTGCAGAGAAGGTGAATATTACCTAATCACCCTTGCTTTGTCAAGGTAAGTCCCGTGAAGGTGGGGCACGATTTCAAGTTAACGACCGCCACAAAACAAAACGGGCTCACCCTTTTCCCGTAGAAAAGAGAGTGAACCCATTTCGAAAGCGGTCATCCTTTACGGATCAACCTTTTATAAGTCCTTGCGCGAATTACTTCGTGAAGGGCTTGGCTTCGGTCGGACGAAGGACTTCAACGCCGCCCATGTAGGGACGTAAGACTTCAGGAACCGTCACGGAGCCATCGGCGTTTTGGTAGTTTTCCAAGACGGCCACTAAGGTACGACCCACAGCTAAGCCCGAACCATTTAAGGTGTGGACGTACTGGGTCTTGCCGTTTTCGTCCTTGAAGCGAGCGCCTAAGCGGCGAGCCTGGAAGGCTTCGCAGTTGGAGCAGGAGCTGATTTCACGGAACGTATCCTGGGACGGGATCCAGACTTCTAAGTCATAGGTCTTCGTCGCGCCAAAGCCCATGTCGCCCGTGCAGAGCGTGATCACACGGTAGGGAAGGCCTAACTTCTGGAGGATCCCTTCGGCGTTAGCCGTCATGGCTTCTAAGTGCTCGTAGGAGTCTTCCGGACGGACGATACGAACCATTTCAACCTTGTCGAACTGGTGCTGACGGATCATGCCGCGGGTGTCACGACCATAGGCACCGGCTTCCGAACGGAAGCAAGGCGTATGCGCAGTGACGAGCATCGGAAGATCCTGGCTCTTGAGCATCATGCCCGCCACCTGGTTGGTGAGGCTCACTTCAGCGGTCGGGACGAGGTAAAGCTGTTCGCCTTCCCCATTAGCGCCGCCCTTCTTCACCGCGAAGAGGTCTTCTTCAAACTTCGGTAACTGACCCGTACCCTGCATGGTCGAGGCCGTCACGATGTACGGGGTGTAGCATTCGGTGTAGCCGTTTTCCGTGGTGTGCGTATCGAGCATGAACTGTGCTAACGCACGGTGGAGGCGAGCCACCTGACCGCGCATGAAGGCAAAGCGAGAGCCCGACTCTTTGGCGGCGGTGTCAAAGTCCAAGCCCATGGCTTCGCCCACGTCAACGTGGTCCTTGACTTCGAAATCAAAGGTGCGCGGCGTACCCCAGCGACGAACTTCCACGTTTTCGCTCTCGTCCTTACCGACGGGCACATCCGTGGCAGGCAAATTCGGGATGCGAAGTAAAAGGTCATCTAAACGCGTACGGATACCGTCCAATTCCTTTTCGAGCCCCGAGAGCTTAGCCGGCAATTCAGCGGCTTCAGCCATCAAGTCCGCGGCGTCTTCGCCGTTACGCTTGGCCATACCGATCTGCTTAGAGAGGGCATTGCGTCGAGCCTGCAACTCTTCCGTCTGCGTCTGCACGGCCTTACGAGCCGCTTCAAGTTCGTTAAACGTGGCTTCTGGGAATTCAAAACCACGGCCAGCTAAACGGGCGATTACTTCAGGGAGTTGCTTACGCAACATCGTTAAATCGAGCATACCTCTTTCCTTTAAGTCTCGTAGATCGTGATCAGACGGATCACGTGAGCGTCAATGTATAACATTTAATTTTCGCCCTTCATCCCACAAAACGCAAATCAATTACTTAACGTTTCTTGGGTTGGCGACCGCGACCCGCTTTATGGGCCTCGGCATTGAGTTGGCGAAGACGATCGAGCTTTTCCCCGATCTTGATTTCAAGCCCACGCTCGGTGGGATAGTACCAGCGCGTCCCTTCTAACCCTTCCGGAAGGTAAACCTCCCCTGCCGCGAAAGCACCCGGCTCATTGTGGGCATAACGATAGCCCTCGTTATAGCCCAAGTCTTTCATGAGTTTCGTGGGGGCATTGCGTAGGTGTAAGGGGACGGCTCGCGTGCCGTCTTGACGCACGAGTGCACGCACTTGGTTATAGGCGTTATAAACGGCATTACTCTTCGGGGCGCACGCGAGGTAAACCACCGCTTGCGCTAAGGCTAATTCCCCTTCGGGAGAGCCTAAGCGCTCATAGATGTCAGCCGCCTCGACGGCCAATTGCGTCCCACGGGGGTCAGCGAGCGAAATGTCTTCAATCGCAATACGAATGACGCGTCGCGCAATATAACGGGGGTCACACCCGCCATCCAACATACGCACCATCCAATAGAGCGCCGCATCAGGATCTGACCCGCGCACGGATTTATGAAGCGCACTAATCTGGTCGTAGAAGTTTTCACCGCCCTTATCAAAGCGACGCATCGTAGCGGGCAAGGTCTTACGCAAGAACGCCACGTCGACGATGTCTAAATGGCGCTCTGAGGCCATCGTGCAGGCAACGTCCACGGCATTTAAGAGACGACGGGCGTCACCGTCGGCGAGTTCCACTAAGAGGGATTTCGCCTCATCATCGATAACGAGCTCGGGGAAGGCTTCTTTTAAGGCGCGCTCAAGGAGCTCACGCCCCTCTTCCGGTTTGAGACTCTCTAAGGTGTAAACGGTCGCTCGGGAGAGCAAGGCATTCACCACCTCAAAAGAGGGGTTTTCCGTGGTGGCGCCCACAAAGATAAAGAGCCCCGACTCAACGTAGGGCAAGAACGCGTCTTGCTGGCTCTTATTGAAGCGATGCACTTCGTCCACGAAAAGGAGCGTCGGTTTGCCAGACGTTTTCATCTCAAGGGTCGCATCATCGACCGCTTGGCGAATGTCTTTGACGCCGCCCAACACCGCCGAGATCGCTCTAAAGGGCAATCCAAAGGCCGTGGCCATTAAACGCGCTAAGGTGGTTTTCCCCACGCCCGGCGGCCCCCACAGAATCATGGAGTGCGGGCGATGGTTTTCAAAGGCGACACGCAAGGGAGCGCCTTGGCCTAAAAGATGCTTTTGGCCAATCACCTCATCGAGCGTACTCGGACGAAGGCGTTCTGCTAAGGGACGCATCGTCGAATCCGCACATAAATCATGGGCATCTTCTTGAGGCGAAGAGGCGCTCGAAGAAGCCGGGGACGCTAAGGCCCCACCAAATAAATCCGTCGTCATAATCAGATTATTGTGCCATGTTTTTAGGGAATCTAAATAGCAAAAACCCCGACCACTTTCGTGATCGGGGTTTTGCAAATTGAGAGCCTGGCG
>JAHHRF010000074.1 GCA_020025955.1 Sutterella sp. | reverse complement strand
TCGCGTCTTTGTTTCCCCTAAAAAATATTCAGAGGTATATCGTGTCCGCCTTAGTTCTCGGTCATAAGAATCCCGACTCCGACAGTTTCGTTGCTGCCTTAGCTTGTACCCATCTTTATCGTTTGCGCGGTTTAGACGTTGAAGCCGCCGCTCAGGGTGCACCGGCGCCGGAAACGCAGTTCATCTTGGATCGTTTCCAGTTGGAAACGCCCCCCGTGGTGACGAGCGTTGCGGGTCGTGACGTTTACCTCGTTGACTTCTCCGACTTGGCGCAGGCCCCTGCCGACATGAAGGAAGCCAACCTCTTGGGTATCGTGGACCACCACAAGTTGGGCGACGTGACGAGCACGCGTCCGGTGGAAGTCATCATTTGGACGGTGGGGTGCTCCTGCACCATCATCAAGCGCATGTATGACTACATGGGCTTTGAAATCCCGCAGAATTTAGCCGGTGCCATGCTCTGCGCTATCTTGTCCGATACCGTTCTCTTCAAGAGCCCGACCTGCACGCCGATGGACATCGATGTGGCCAAGGAATTAGCCAAGATTGCTGGCATTGAAGACATCCAGGCCCTTGGCATGGAACTCTTCACCGCCAAGTCCGCCGTTAAGGGCTATGCCCCGCGCGATTTGATCTTCCGCGACTACAAGGACTTCAACATGAATGGTTCTAAGGTTGGCGTGGGTCAGCTCGAACTCGTGAGCCTTGACTTGATTGAAGACATGAAGGAAGACCTTCAGGCTGAACTCAACAAGGTTAAGAGCGAAGAAGGTCGTCACACGGCCCTCCTTCTCTTAACCGACATCATGAAGGAAGGCAGCCTCATGCTCGTGGCCTCGGACGACGCCTCGATCCCGGCACGTGCCTTTGGCAAGACCTATGAAGGCGCTCCCCTTTGGCTCGACGGCGTCATGAGCCGTAAGAAGCAGGTGGTGCCGGCCTTGGAAGAAGCCTTCCGCGGCTAACCCCAGAAAACTCGGTCTAAAGACAAAGCCCATGGGATTCGTCCGATGGGCTTTTTTGTACCTATCTGTTGCCCTTTTGGCACACTTCTCATAGTCTAGCCAACTGGGTAGGGATAACCACAAATAGCCCCTACACTCACGGATTTCTGTGTAAACCACATTCCCCTTCGGGGTGGTTTTAATGCTTCAGAAGAAAGCTCACAACCTTCCCTTCCCTTCCCTATCCCACCTTGAAGCCTATTCACAAAGCTTTGCCAATTTGTCACCAAGATTAGCACTCTGACTCGCTGACAATTTACACAAGCTCTCCACGTGATTTAGGAAAAATCACTTCTCAAGCCCTACCCAACTTTTTAGACTTTTTCTTAAAGCCCAGCGACTTGGGCACCTCAGAAGAAGACTGAAAAACACCCTACTGAATCGGGGAGAGACCTATGACCGCGTTTCACCATCGCTCCATCATAAAAGGGCTTTCTTTAGGCTTATTGTTTCTGTCCTTCAGCGCTACCGCTTTTACTCCGCCTAAGCTTCCGTGGGAACCTGGCTACGATCCGCTCGACCCTGTCAATGAAAACAGTTCTATAACGTTTTGGGAGAAGGTCGATGTCGCCCCTAAAGACTCGTTTTTATCTTGGTCGATCTACCCAATTACCACGAACACCACTTCTGGTCGTGGGGCGATGGATAGACCAAGAGCATTTGAAATGATTTCCGAAGACTACCCCGAGACTCTACTGACCCATCATGGAGGACTGCATTCATATAGGCTACCCTTTAAAAAACTGGATGCCAATTCGTCAATGGGGTCCATTACCCAACCTTCGGATCTCAAGCCCGCCCATTCATTCATCACAGGCGAAGGCGCCGAAGGGTTTGTTTTCCTACCTAAAACGGATATCAGGACAAAGGTAGAAACCAGTTGGGAATATGATCCCACCACCCCACCTGAGAGTGAAGATGGTGTGACAAAATATTACGGTAAGCACACGATACATCATGTTTTTTCAGCTGTTGGTGACGGCCCGAAGTTTGCCACCCGCATTGACTTAGACGGCATTCACTTTATGGAGCGCAACTTCATTACGCGCACGGGGCTCAATGCCGATGGGGACAAGGTGGTGAATGTCGCAGACGGTCTCATTGCCCACGGCTCTAAGGACGCCATCAATGGGGGGCAGCTCTACGATGAACTCCAAAAACTCAAATTGGGTCAAGGGGGTGACGTCGATTGGACGCGTATTAACCGTATGGGCGCGCTCTCAGCTGCCTTGGCAGGGCTCCACCCCATGGAATACGACGAGCGTCATCGCTTCTCGGTTTCTGCTGCCTACGGCAACTACCGAAACGGTCATGGGTTTGCGGCAGGGCTCTACTTCCGACCGGACCACCGCACGATGGTGTCGGCTGGTTTAGCCATGGCACCCGGGGGCGACAAGATGTTGAATCTCGGTGCGTCGTATCGCTTAGGCGCGCAAAAGAACGAGTACGCTTCCACCTTTAAGGACTTTGCGTCCTCTGAAGTGGCGCATCAGATTACGATCAAACTGCGTCACGTTGATGAGACGGTTCGAGATCAAGGTCAAGACATTAAAGCCATCAAGTCGGAACTCCAATCCGCGAAAAAGGAAATTGCTGACTTGAAAGCCCAAGTGAAAGCCTTGATGAAATTAATCAAGGCCCCTAACCCCTAAGCAAAAAAGCGCCACCCTGAGAAAACCACAGTGCGGCGCTTCTTCTTTTAGAAGGTCCAATGTAAGCCCACGCTCACATTCACCCCCGTCTTTTCATGCGTGGCGCGACTCACCCCAGCGCGCAGATTGACATAAGTCGACTTGGTCAACGGCTTATCCGCCACCAGCTGCGCACGAAGGCGTGTGGTGTTGGGCGAAACGTTCCCGCGGTGGGCACTCCCCGTCTTCACAGCTTTCCCTTCTCCAATGGTGCGAATCGCATCGAGCTTCAAGGCAACGTTGCCGGCAGCCACTCGGCGCCCAAACGCAGCCCCTACTCGACCGACCTTTAGGGTGCTCGTCCCCATGGACAAGTTCCCCAAGGTCAACGCCGGCAAGCGATGGACTTCAGCGCCCAGATACGGGGTGATAAACCAACCGTCGTCACGCTCAAAGCGATGTCCCGAGAAAACACCGGCCACCGTGTGCGTCCCCTTGGAAGTGACGTCGTCTAACGTCGTCTTTAACGTCCCCACCGAGACAAACGGGTTCACAAAGGCGCCATTATTAAAGGCGCGGTAACCCTCTAAGCGAAGGGCCACTTCGTCGTCCTTGAGGGTCACGCCACTCCCACGAATGTCATTCTTGGCTTTAGTGGCCTGGAGACTCCCCACCACCGTCCAATTGGTCGCCGTGTGCTTCACGCCAACGTCCACCGTGGTGGCCTTTTCTTTACTCGGGCTACTGCCCGTCGTGCGACGCGTCTGGTGCTCAACGCGAGCAAAGGTGCCGTTCGTGTCGGCGCTAGGGGTCATTAACCCAAAGCGATCAATCCAGTCGGGCGTTTGCGCACGCGCAAAGTGTTGACGAAGCGGCTCACGCAATTCGTCCGTCAAGGGCGTAATCGTTTGAGCGGGCACAACCGTGGGATTCGTCGCACCCTTATCCTCCGTCACGTCTTCTTTATCCACCGTTGTCTCGGGCGTCGGGTCAACGGGATCCGTAGTGGGATCGGGCGTCTCGGCAGGCACTTCAGGCACATCAGGGAGAACAGCCTCTGGCGTTTCCTCAGGCGACCCCGTCGTAGTGTCCTCAGGCGTGTTGGTGCCTTCCGGTTCAATATCCATATGCCCGTCGTCACCTTCGGGCCAGGGCGCAATCTGCACCATGCGATGCATTTCTAAGCTCAAGCCCCAGTAGGTACCGGGCTTCGCTAAGGCATCACGCAAGGTGGAGGTGTACGCCCCATCAAAGCGGCTGGACGACTTTTGCTTCACGACGTTCACGTACAAACGGTTGTAAGGGTCGTTAACGCGCTCATCGACCAAGTCTTGTAAAAGCTGCAAGTTGGTGATTTCGGGTTCAACGCCCTCGGGCAATCGTGCAAAGACGATCGGATCGTGACCCGCCGTATACCAAGCAGGCACCCATTCGTCGATCGTTTGGGCGTCCGTCTGGTTAGGCATCACCTCAAAGCGCACGGTGTTGGTGCCCGTCACCTCATTAATAGCGACGTGCGACTGCTTGTGCACCGTTTCCGACGACGTAAAGTCAAGCCCTGCCAAGTGCACCCCGAAGGTGAGGTTGGCGTCAGCGATGGCGTTCCCGGACAACATATCAATCCAGAGAGCGTTGACGCGATTGGGTGCCCCCACGTCAATTCGGCTCGTCCCCGAGTACGTCACATCCGTGACGTGAGAATTCCCCGTCATCGTCCACGTGGCGTTATTGAGCCCTAACGCGGCTTCACCGCCAAAAATCGTGTCAAAGCGACCGACGATTTGAGCGGGATTCGCTTCCGTCCCTGAGAGGTCCACCGTGGAAAAGCCGTGCGACATCGTGATCACATCGCCCACGAACAACGGTTCCGTTTCCCCATGCGCTTGCGAGACGAAATTAAAGATCGATTCCCCCGTGGAGGACCCGCCCACCAGGACTTGCCCCTTCAAGCGGCTGGGCTTTAACGCAAAGTCGTTACCAATCGAGACTGTCCCGATTTCGACACTCACCGCCTGACCGTCTTCACGGTCACTCGTGGGGTTCGGAGCCGAAATCGTGGCGCCCTCTTCAAAACGGATCTCCGCGGTACCGCGGGCAATGACGCTCGCGTAAATACTGCGGGCATCGTCACGTACGAAAGGCACGTTTTTCGAGTCCAAGTTCACGTATTGATGGGCCACAATGTCCACCGGACGGCTCGTTTGACCAGAGGCAAAGACAAAACCCTCCGTCATCGTAATGTCGCCCGTTTCGTCTTCGTCGCCCAAGGTGACGTTGGCAGCGCTCGCTACATAGATCCCACCCGTCAAATTCATGGTCGGGGCACGCAAGGAGACCTGCGTCGGGTGCCCGTCGCGGGCTTCATCTAAGTAAAGGGCATAACCCAACGCCTTGGTGTCTAACCAATCCACATATTGCGGATCGCTATTAATCGTTAAGGCGTCGTTGGCATGAATCGTGATGGCTTGCGCGCCTTTGCCACGCAAAACGGCCGCGTCGTCGTTAAAGCCCGAACCCAAGCGAGAAAGCGAAATGGTGTTCCCCTTGAGGCTTAAACTCGCTGCTTCCCCCGTCAAGAGAACGGTAGAACCCGATTCACTCTCGTTAGTTAAACGGTTTTCAATGACGATATCGCCCCCGATATGGTCAAGCTCGGCGTTATTGAGCCAAACCGTATGGGTGTTCGCGCCTTCTGCAATGAGGGTTAATCCATCACGCGAAAAGCTTTTCGGTGCCACAGCGTGCGTGGCGTCATCCTTTTCAATACGAAGGAGCGTACTGTCGTCAGAGAGCTTCGCCGTGAGATTGAGCGTATTCGTAAAAAGGCTTGAATCACGCAAGAGCACAAAGGTCTTGGCGCTCATGTTGGTGCCCAACACGCGTTCATCACTTTGGTTGGCTAAGTTGTCGCCGTGCGCCGTGAAGTTGTCCGCGCAAAAGACGGTATCGACCAAACTTAAGGCGCGTCCTTCATAGACGTTATTCACCTTGGCGTGAATGTCAAAGTCGACGTTACCCATCGCCACACGACGGATCCCGTTTTGGTGTTCATAAAGACTCACCACGCCATTGGGGGCAAAGACCGTAATGTCCCCCGTAAAGTCCGCACGACCCGCGTCCGACTCTAACGCCAAAAAGGCTAAGTTCGCACGCGTCGTGGGGGTGGCCGTAATGGTGGCATTAAGGCGATCAGCCTTCACGGTTAAGGTGTCGACTTGGTCGCCGAGGCTAGAGAGCGAAAACGCGTGTTCGCCCACGGGGTTGATGGTTAAAGTGCCACCCGTCGTTAAATCAAGGCTCGACGGATCATGATGGATCCCTTCCACACGCACCAAGCTCAAGACAGACTTCGAGCCAATGGTGGCGTCGTTTTCCATCGAAAGCGTTAAGGCATTCGGGGTCGAAAAGGAAACGTGGTGCTCGGCCAAAAGGTCCGTACTCAAGAGGGTCACCCCCGAGTCCGGCCCCAAGGTGCCGCTTTGGCCCGACAACGTCGCGGGACCATCCTCTAACTGCAAAGCCTTCCAATCGTGGTTGGATTTGATTGCCGAATCAATCACCACCGAACGGGCGTCGGCTTGGGCAACCGACGTTGCCAGCGCCATCCCCAAAACATAACGCTTTAATGCTCGCTTTTTCGAACGCACTTTTCGTTTCCTTCTTTTAAAAAAACTCAACCTCTGACCCCGTCCCCACTCTCACGGCACGGGGACCTCGTCAGCCAAAGAAAACGAAATATACCCAAAATAAAAAATCGTTCAAATCATAAATTTATTACTAATCAGCCACTTGCAAACCCAGCGCACACAAACCTGTACGAATTGGACAACCCGATTTCTTAGACAACACCAAAAACCCAAACTCCCTGAAACGTCGGAATTTTTGAACACCGCGTTCGGTTCAACAGGCCGTACGGCAATTTTGAACAGCACCAAAGGAATTAGGTAGTAACCCTATACTCCTCAAACCCTTCTCTTTCAGGGAAAGTCAGGAGATTTCTCACTTTCTGAAAAGTCGACATTTACCGTTTTGAAAGATTCGCCCGAAACGTTTAGGTTTTTGGGTAGGGTGTAAATGCAACAAATCACCCTAGCGTTTGGAATCGCTTCTTGTGCATGAGAATGAATCGCGCTCTAGTAGAAACCCTAGCTTTCAAATTCTTGAGCGCTAATAAAAGCCATTCTCAACGAAAATCCGCCTTTTCCCTCCATCAATACAGGGGTTAAGCACTACTCACAACGAGGCACAAAAGTCCCAATCCTAGGCATGACGTTTTACGCAAAAAACGAGGCTTAGAAAGACGACGTCGTAACGCGCTTTATCGGGGCAATAGAAAACCAGATGACCTCGATCGCACGACGGTGAAAAGAAGTTTCAACGTGCCAGAACCCAGATTGCGGTCGCTCTCAACTCAAGCCTTCGTCTTCCCCTTGAAAATTCGGGAGTTTGAGAAGCGCCCCCACCTTCCCTACTCCCCTTAAACACGCTTTTGGCTAGGAAACCTTGATACGTTTCGAAACGCTTTTCCCGTCGTGCCTCTCCCAATGGAGACGGTTTTCCGTGTCCCTCAACGGGCGACAAAAGTGCTAAGGTTGTGCACAGGACAAATTCTTAAACCCCATCACAAGGAGTTAAACCATGAAAAAAGTTGTCGATATCGAAGGCATGATGTGCAACCACTGCAAGATGACCGTCGAAAAGGCTTTGGAAGCCATCGAAGGCGTTGACAAGGTGACGGTGGACTTGGACGCCAAGCACGCGGTGGTCGAAGGCTGCTGCTCGGTGACCGAATGCCAGTTAAAGAAGGCGGTGGAAGACGCCGGCTTTGAAGTCAAGGGCATGAAGGACGGTGAAGCTGGTTGCGGCTGCCACCTCTAATTTTGAGTTTTCCCCTTTTCGAAAAGCCTTGGGTTGGAGTGTGCCTCCAGTCGAAGGCTTTTCGTTTAAAGGGGGCTTTTCCTAGGAGACACGCATGGCGATTGACTACACCTTAAAGGCGGGCGACAAAGCCCCGGCATTTTCGCTGCCGGATCAAAACGGGACCGTGATTGATAGCGAGGCGCTCGCCGGTCAAAAATACATCCTCTATTTTTATCCCAAGGATTCCACCCCAGGGTGCACCTTGGAAGCCCAAGGCTTTCGAGATGCCCATGAAAAGTTTGCGGCGTTAGGCTACCGCATCTTTGGTGTTTCGCGTGACAGCCAAAAGAGTCATGCGAATTTCTGCCAGAAGCAGTCCTTGAATTTCACGCTGCTCTCTGACAAAGAAGAAGTGCTTTGCTTAGCCTACGACGTCATTCATGAGCTTCCCTACTGTGGTCGCCTTTGCCGTAAGCTTCAGCGCTCCACCTTTGTGGTGGACGAAAAGGGGATCGTGACGCACGCTTTACGCGACGTAAAAGCGAAAGTGCACGTGGAAGAACTCTTAGCGCTCTTAGAAAAAGCGTAAAGTG
>JAHHRF010000073.1 GCA_020025955.1 Sutterella sp. | reverse complement strand
ACAAAGTCGAGCCCAATTTCCCCAATCCCAACGAAGTGGGGATCGTCAAGACTCTCTTTAACGAGCATCGCGAGGCGCTCAAGATCGTCGTCCGTTGCCCACTCCACATAGAAAGGGTGAATCCCCAGCGTGTAGGCCAAGTTGTGGTCATGCGCAATGCGACGGCATTCTCGCCAGTCTTCACGGGAACTCGCGCAAATGATCATGTCCCCGACACCACGCGCACGAGCTTCCGCGACGAGCTGCGCCAAGTCCGGTAAAAAGCGACCACTTTGCAAATGGCAGTGCGTATCAATGAGGGCGTAACTGTCCATGATGGGTGTCCTCGCTTCTTCGTGAGAGGGTGGGGAACGTTATTAGGTCGCGTCAAACGCGGGCACTAATTCCCCTTTTGTTAAGCGTAACGCACGATGGCAGCGTCGCGCGAGTCCTTCGTCGTGAGTGACGATAATGACGGCGGTGCCCGCTTCTTTCGCTAACGACAAAAAAAGATCAAACACGCCTTCCGCGGTTTGGCTATCCAAGTTCCCCGTGGGTTCGTCCGCCAAGACGACATTGGGTTCCCCCACGAGGGCGCGGGCAATGGCTACGCGTTGACGTTCACCCCCAGAGAGTTGCGACGGGAGATGTTCGAGTCGGTGGGAGAGCCCCACACGATCCAAAGCGGCTTTCGCTTTCTCGCGCGCCACTTCTGCCTTTTCTCGACGAATGAGGCGTGGCATGGCGACGTTATCCAGGGCGCTAAATTCCGGCAACAAGTGATGAAACTGGTACACAAAGCCCATGGCTTCGTTGCGAAGTTTGTCGCGTGCGGTTTCGTTCAAAGTCGACAAACGCACCCCGGCAATATCAATCGTGCCCGCATCCACCGTATCGAGCCCGCCAATGGCGTGCAGGAGCGTGGACTTGCCCGACCCTGAGGCCCCAATGATGGCCACGATTTCGCCCGCTTTCACGTCAAGATTTACATCCGCCAAGACCGCCACGGAGGTTTCCCCATCGCGATAGGCCTTTTTAACGCCCACTAACGAAACGGCGTTTTCAAACTTATTCATAACGTAAGGCCTCCGCGGGTTGCGTTTGGGCAGCGCGCCAACTGGGGTAAAGCGTGGCGACTAAACTCAAGAGGAAAGAGAAAATCGCAATGGGGATCACGTCCCCCATGCGCGGATCCGAAGGCATCTCGGAGATAAAGTAAATCTGCTGGGGCAAGAATTGCACGCCAAAGAGATGCTCAATAAAGCTCACAATGCTCCCGACGTTGTAGGCGACTAAAAGCCCTAAGCCCACACCGACGGCCACGCCCACCACCCCAATGATGGTCCCTTGAATCACAAAGATGCGAAGGATCGCCCCACGGCTCGCGCCCACGGTGCGCAAAATCGCGATATCGGCTTGCTTTTCTTTAACGGTCATCACCAAGGAGCTCACGAGCCCAAAGGCGCCCACGAGCACGATCAAAAAGAGGATGATCCCCATCATGCGTTTTTCTACTTGCACGGCCGCAAACCACGTGGCGTTTTGCGTGGTCCAGGGGCGCACATAGACGTCCTCTTCGCGTAGTCCATAGACCAATTCCATCGCTACGCGGTCCGCCTCTTGACGGTCTTTGAGTTTCAAGCGAACGCCGTCGGCCCCACCCGTGCGAAAGAGTTTGGCGGCATCTTCTAAATTAATAAACGCCATCCCCGCGTCGTACTGGTAGTGCCCGGAAGCCAAATACCCCGTCACCGTAAATTGCTTAATGCGAGGCACCATCCCAGCAGGCGTCACACTGCCCTGCGGCACCATGAGGGCGACCTTCTGACCGATCCCCACGCCCAACTGACGCGCTAAATCGCGCCCAATCACCATGTGGTAGCGCCCGGGCGTCAACGTTTCTAAGGTCCCGCCCACTAAGTGGTCGGCCACGTCGCTTACCTGTGGCTCTTCTTTGGGGTCAATCCCCTTAATGACGGCCCCCTGTAAGCGGTTCCCTACGCTTAAGAGCCCCTGCCCGTCGACATAGGGGGCAGCCGCTAAGACGTTCGGGTTTTCGGTCGCTTTCTTCGCTAACGGTTTCCAGTCTTTGAGTCCCCCCTCCATGGACACCACTTCCATGTGCGGGATGACGCTCAGCATGCGGTCACGCACATCCTTTTGGAAGCCGTTCATGACGGAGAGCACGATGATCAAGGCAGCAACGCCTAAGGCAATCGACGCAATGGACATCCCCGAGATAAAGGACAGAAAGCGGTCTTTGCGTCGACCACGGCGGCCCGCACGCGTGTAGGTGAGGCCAATTAAGAGTTCGTAGGGCAGATTCACAGTCTTAGGCGGTCCACTAGAGAAAAAGGGGAAAAGCACATTGGAATGCTCAACATTTTAAGGCAAGCCCGCAGGAGTGTTCGGTAGAATTAGACCCACTATGTCTACTGCTTTTATTTTGATTCCGGGCGGGCGTTTGCCTGTACCGATGTACGTGAAGCTCAGCGCTGCGAGCTTGGAGGGGTTAAAACGCCTTCAAAGTGACGCCAACCGAGCCTTCGCGCAAACCATGGATACGGGGCTTTTCGCCAAAGCTCCCCATTGGCTTTGGCTCTGGCGAGTGTTAACGCGCCGGACGGATTTCCCACAAAGTGCGCCCTGGGCGTGGACCGCGCTGGGGGCTCGCCCCTTGGCGCCTCAAGTGTGGAAATTGGTGCTCTTTCAGGGCACCACCCCCACACCGGCGCAAGAAGCGGACATCCCCGCGTTACTGCGCGTGCTGGAGCCCATCCTCTTAAACGCCAATATCCGCTTACAAATTTGGGATAACGCCCTCTTTGCGACGTGCGCAACCCCTTTAAAGGCGCAGGGCCTTCCTTCGATTGCCTTGGCGGCCTTTGATGAAACGAGCCGACTGGGCGCGGCTGGGGACGACGCGGAAACGCTTCAAACGTTGAATAAAGCGTTAACGGAAGCGCTCGCGCAATCGGATTTGCCGTATACGGGCGCCCTCTTAACGGACGGCGGCACCTTTGGTCCCATTAAGCCCCCGAGCTTAGTGCGTGCCGTGGCCGCTGACGACGGTGTCGTGCGCGGGTGGGCAACGTCCGCTGGGATCCCCGCTCAGGTCGTCACGGACACCCAGAAAAACGCTTGGCATGAAGCCGCCCCCGAAGGGGACACCATTGCGGTGATCGACGATTTATACGACGCGTGGCTAAATCGAAACGTTGACGCGTGGGAAGCGGCGTTACCGGGCGTTATCGACAAGGCGGAAGCCTTCCGAGCGGCCGCGAAAGCCCGTGGCACGGAAAATGTCCTCGTGATTGTGTCGGGGGATACCGATGTGGTGACGCTGGCGCACAAGGTTCGTCCCTTCTTGGCGCGCGTTTTCAAGAAGCCCTATCCTCCCTTAGACCCGGATATCTGGTGCGCCCAAGACGTGCCGTCCACCCCGACGCACGAGTGAGCGGACCATGACCAAAATTCTTAATCGCGACTACGACGTACGCGCCATGCATGCGTTGCATGAGGCGGGGCTCCCCTCGCCCATTGCCCGCGCGCTCTCGGCCCGTGGCGTACGAACCTTAGACGATTTAAATGACCAATGGGCGGGGCTCATTCCCCCTGACCAATTAGAGGGCTGCACGGAAGCGGCTGACCGCTTAGCCCAGGCGCGCGCCTTGGGCGAAACCGTCACGATCGTGGGCGACTACGACTGCGACGGGGCCACCGCTTGCACGGTAGGCGTTCGAGGGCTTCGGATGCTGGGCTTAAACGTCCACTTCTTTGTGCCCGATCGTGTCTCGCACGGTTATGGCTTGAGCCCTGACGTGGTGGACATTGTGCTGGAGCGCTTCCCCGAGACGAAACTCATCGTCACGGTGGACAATGGCGTGAGTGCCGTGAGCGCCGTGGAGCGTGCCCGCGAGCGCGGGTTAGACGTCATCATCACGGACCACCATTTAGCAGGCGATGTGCTCCCCAACGCCAACGTCATCGTGAACCCAAATCTGCCCACCTCCACGTTTCCGAGCAAAACGCTCGCGGGGGTCGGGGTCATTTTCTATGTGCTCTTAGCGTTTCGAAAGAAACTGCGTGAGGACGGCATCTACACGGCACAGACCCAACCCAACCTCACGGTCCTCTCTGACCTCGTGGCCTTGGGGACGGTGGCCGACGTGGTGAGGCTCGACAAAAACAATCGCGTGCTGGTGTCGCGTGGTTTAGAGCGCATTCGTGCGGGCCGCACGTGGCCGGGGATCGCCGCGCTTTTTGCGATTTCCAACAAAGCCCTGTCGGACGCCAGTGTGCGCGACTTTGGCTTTGCGATTGCCCCCAAAATCAATGCCGCGGGTCGCTTAGCCAACATGGAAGACGGGATTGCGTGTTTGTTATCGGACACCGATACCGATGCCCTTTATTACGCCCGTCAGTTGGATGACATCAACACGGAGCGTCGCGAGCTTCAAAACGAAATGGAAGAGGCGGCGCAGGGCGTGTTGGCGCGATTAGGCTTGGGCGAGGGCGACGCCACCGACAAAACCGCGCTCACCCTCTTTGACGAGTCCTTTAACGAAGGGATCGTGGGGCTGGTCGCCTCTCGCTTAAAGGAAAAGCACAACCGCCCCGTGATTGTCTTTGCACGAAGCGAAAGCGGTGACTTGAAAGGGTCGGGCCGTTCCGTCACCGGCGTACACCTTCGAGACATCTTGGATTTGGTAGATAAACGCTTGCCCGGGGCCCTCATTCGCTTTGGGGGTCACGCGATGGCAGCGGGCCTTACGCTCAAAGACGGTCACTACGACGCCTTCACGCACGCCTTTGAGCGCGCCGTGTGCGAAACCTGTGACAAGTCCCTTTTCGAGCGCGTGATTTACACGGACGGCGGTTTAGCCCCCGATGAGATCACGGAGCACCTCGTTGAATCGATGGATAACCTCATTTGGGGTCAAGGGTTTGAGTCGCCCATTTTCGCCAACGAATTCGAAGTCGTGGACCAGCGTTTAGTCAAAGACGCCCACTTAAAACTCCGACTGCGTCTCGGGATGCAAACGTTTGACGCCATCTTCTTTCGACATGCCGAGCGCCTGCCCGCCACGGTTAAGCTCGCGTATCGCCCCAACATCAATGAATTCCGAGGGCGCCGTTCGGTGCAACTCGTCATTGAAGGGGTAGAAGACTAAGGTTTCCCCACCCAGTCGCCCGAGGCTTAAAATCCCTCGGGCGATTCGCTTTTGGGATTTAAGTAAAAGTCCTCAGATTTCACGCCCTACTAAGGCTTAACCCGCCTATAATTAGCTATTTTGACATTAACCGACCCAGGGTTCTCACCCTGTCGCCTCGATTAGGTAACGATTAAAAATGGAAGTCGAACGCATCAATCAAATCCAGAACCTCACAGAAGACCTCAGCCAGCGTCTTCTCGACTTACGGGGGTATCTTTGACGTCGATCGGAAAGCCCGCCGACTCGAAGAAGTCAACCGTGAGGTTGAAAACCCTGAACTCTGGAATGACCCCAAGCACGCTCAAGAAGTGTCGAAAGAAAAGAAGATGCTCGACGATATCGTCGGCAGCTTCCAGCGCTTGAGTGCGGGGATCCAAGACGCCAAAGAGCTCTTGGAGATGTCGATTGCCGACGAAGATTGGGACGCCGTTGAAGCCATCGGGGCCGATGTGGAACACATCGAAACCGAAGTGGGCGGTCTCGAATTTAAGCGTATGTTTAACCAGCCGATGGACTCCTCCAACTGCTACTTGGAAATCCAGGCCGGTGCCGGCGGTACCGAAGCCCAGGACTGGGCGAGCATGCTGGAACGTATGTACATGCGCTATGCCGAACGTAAAGGCTTTAAGGTTACCCTCGAAGAAGAAAGTGCCGGGGACGTGGCCGGGATCAAGTCCGCCACCCTTTACATCGAAGGCGAATGGGCCTTCGGGACGCTTCGTACCGAAACGGGGATTCACCGCTTAGTGCGTAAGAGCCCCTTTGACTCGAACGCGCGCCGTCATACGTCGTTTACCTCCGTCTACATCTACCCGGAAGTGGACGACTCGATTGAAATTGAAATCAACCCCGCGGACTTAGACGTGGACGTGTTCCGTGCGTCGGGTGCCGGTGGTCAGCATATTCAGAAGACGGAATCCGCTGTGCGTATTCATCACCGTCCCACGGGCATTATCACCGTGTGTCAGGATGACCGTTCCCAGCACCGTAACCGCGAAAAGGCTTTACAGCAGTTAAAGGCCAAGCTCTATGAACACGAAATGCGCAAGCGCATGGAAGAGCAGGCCAAACTCGAAGAATCCAAGTCCGACATCGGCTGGGGTCATCAGATCCGCAGTTACGTCTTGGACCAGTCCCGAGTGAAGGATCTCCGCACGTCGGTTGAAACCGGGAACACCGGGGCCGTGTTAGACGGTGACTTGGACCAGTTCATCGAAGCCAGTCTTAAGCAGGGTGTGAGCGCGGGCTAAGCCCCTCACCCCACAAAAGAGGAAACACTTTCTCTAGCGGGAAGGGTTTCCTTTTCCCCTTTTTAACTTTTTGCCCAATATTTAGTGAGTTCACTATGTCTGAGGAAATTCAAGTCTCTGAACAAGCCACAGTGGCTGAAGAAAACCGCCTGATCCAAGAGCGCCGCCAGAAGTTGCAGGCCCTTCGTGACGCGGGCGTGGCCTACCCTAACGATTTTGAACGTAAAGACCTCTTCGGGGATTTGCGTGCCCAGTATGGCGAGATGAGCGCCGAAGACTTGGAAGCCGCACAGCCCAAGGTGGCGGTCTCGGGTCGCTTAATGCTCAAGCGCATCATGGGTAAGGCGAGCTTTGCCACGGTTCGTGACTTCACGGGCGAAATGCAGTATTTCGTCAGCAAGCAGGAAATCGGTGAAGAGGCGTATGCCCACTTCAAGACCTTCGACTTGGGCGACATCGTTGCCGCCGAAGGGACGCTCTTTCGCACCCGTACGGGGGAACTCTCCGTTCGTGCGACCACCATTCGCTTGATGGCCAAGAACATCCGTCCCTTGCCCGATAAGCATAAGGGCTTGGTTGACACGGAAATGTGCTACCGCCAGCGCTATGTGGACCTCATCATGAATGAAGAGAGCCGCAACCGCTTCTTAACGCGCTCCAAGGCCATCGCCGAAGTGCGTAACTTCATGCTCGAGCACCGCTTCCTCGAAGTCGAAACCCCGATGTTGCACCCGATCCCGGGTGGCGCCAATGCCCGTCCCTTCATCACGCACCACAATGCGTTGGATATGGACATGTACTTGCGTATCGCACCGGAACTCTACTTGAAGCGTTTGGTCGTGGGCGGTTTAGAACGCGTCTTCGAAATCAACCGTAACTTCCGTAACGAAGGCGTCTCGGTTCGTCACAACCCTGAATTCACGATGATGGAATTCTATGCGACGTACTGGACGTACCGTGACCAGATGGACTTCACGGAAAACCTCCTTCGCACGGTGGCCCAGAAGGCTGTCGGCACGGGGAAGCTCAACTACCAGGGCCAGGTCATTGACCTCGATAAGCCTTTTGATAAGTTGACGCCGGTCGAGGCCATCAAGAAGTACGCCCCTGGCTACACCGATGAGCAGTTAAACGACGAAACGTTCCTTCGCGCTGAATTGAAGCGCTTAGGGGAAGAACAGCTCCCGCACGTGGGCTTAGGTGCCCTCCAGATGGCGCTCTTTGAAGAAACCGCTGAACACCACTTGATTCAGCCGACCTTCATCATCGACTACCCGACGGAAATCTCCCCCTTGGCACGTGCCTCGGATGAGAATGCCCAGATCACGGAACGCTTTGAACTCTTCATTGGCGGTCGTGAATTAGGGAACGGCTTCTCTGAGTTGAACGACCCGGACGATCAGGCCGCTCGCTTCCAGGCGCAGGCGGATGCCAAGACCAACGGGGACGACGAAGCCATGTACTTCGACGCTGACTACATCCGTGCCTTGGAATACGGCCTTCCCCCCACCGCTGGTTGCGGTATCGGGATTGACCGCTTCATCATGCTCTTGACGGATGCTCCCACGATCCGCGACGTATTGCTCTTCCCGCATATGCGCCCGGAAAATGGCCAGTGCACGACCAATGACTAATTGGGTCTCCTCGGAGACGGTTCGGCAGCTCAACGAGTTGCCGAGCCTCACCCTCACCCAAGCGTTAACGACGTCCTTTCTGGACGTCGTTTGCCTATCGGACGGTGT
>JAHHRF010000072.1 GCA_020025955.1 Sutterella sp. | reverse complement strand
TAGTTTCATAAAAATCAAGAATTCCTGCTCGGGATAGTTCTGCTGTCAGACGTAGTGTCCCTTCTTAAGATAGCTCTGTCGGTTATGGGTTGTCAGTTTGCCTAGCGCTCAGGCCTCATGACCGGTTTTGATTCCAACCTTTTGGGGAAACACTATGGGTTCTCTTACGAAGAAGATCACCATTGAGCCAAAGGTCTTTTTCCCTCCTTTGGTCATTGCGGTGATTCTGATTGCATTAATTCTCCAGGATATTGATGCTGCGAACGCTATGATTTCCGCCGCCTTCGATTTTGCTACGCACAAATTCGGTTGGGCGTTTGAGTGGTATATCGTCGTGACGCTGTGTCTTTGGCTCTGGATGATCTTTGGACCGTGGGCGAATCGTCGCTTAGGGGAAGAGGAGCCGGAATTTAGTACGCCGAGCTGGATTTTCTTACTCTTTGCGTCGTCTACGTCCGCAGCCGTCCTCTTCTGGGGGACGATTGAAGTCTATTTCTACGCCTCGACCCCGCCCTTTGGCTTAACGCCCATGTCGCAAGAAGCGTATGAATTTAGTCTCGCGTATTCCTTATTCCATCAAGGCCCCATCTCGTGGTCCACGTTTGGGTTCTTTACGGTGGTCTTTGCGTACTTCCTCTTTGTGAAGAAGATTGACGTGATCCGTCCCTCCGCCACGTGCGAAGCGGTCATTGGGAAAAAGAATGCGCAAGGGCTTTTGGGTGGCATTATTGATAACCTCTACTTGGTGGCTTTACTTTTAGCCATGAGTACGAGCCTCGGGATGGCGACGCCCTTGGTCACGGAATGCATGCAGTGGTTGTTTGGGATTGAGCACACGTTAGAGCTTGACGCCGCCATTGTCTGCGCGTGGATTATTGTGAACGCCATCTGTGTGGCCTTTGGGTTAGAAAAGGGCGTGAAGGTGGCCTCCGACATTCGCTCCTATTTAACCTTCTTGATCCTCGCTTGGGTCCTCACGTTAGGCGCCACCACCTTTACCATCAACTACTTCACGGATTCCGTGGGCGTCTTCCTCAATAACGTCTTTAGGATGATGTTCTACACCGATGCGGTGGGTAACGGCGGTTTCCCGCAGAGCTGGACGGTGTTCTACTGGGCTTGGTGGGTTATCTTTACGATCCAGACGTGCTTATTCTTTGCTCGAATTTCGCGCGGTCGTACGGTTCGTGAAGTCTCCATTGCTGTGGTGGGTGGCGTGAGCGCTACCACGTGGCTCATTTGGCCGATTTTGGGGTCGAACACCATTCACTTGTTGGTGACGAAAACCTTGGATTTGCCCGGTCTCATTCAAGCGCACGGTGTGCCGCGCGCCATTATTGAAACGTGGGCGTCGTTGCCGGCGAGTACCATCACGATGAGTCTCTTCTTTGTGCTCTGCTTTATTGCGACCTTGACGTTGGTCAACGGGTGCTCCTACACCTTAGCCATGTCCACCTGTAAGGACGTGAGCGGCTACGACGAACCCCCGGTTTGGGTGCGTGTGATGTGGTCCTTGTTAGTGGGGGGCATTGCGCTTTCCCTCATGGCCTTGGGCGGGATTAAGCCCTTGCAGACCGCGATTGTCGTAGGCGGCTGTTTACTCTTCTTTGTCAATATTGTGATTGCCGTCGCCTTCTTTAAGGAAGCGAAAGCCAATAAAGACTGGGTCTAGGACCTTCAATAGAACCAGAGGGTGGGGCTGGATGTACTTCGGTATGTCTGGCCCCCTCGCTTCTCTCAAAACAAAAGGGGCCCCGATCACTCGGGGCCCGTTTTGCATCTCTCTTTCTCTTTTCCTTTGTTATCCCACTTCAACACCGAACCGTATTGAAAGGGGAGACGCCTTCTCCAAGCGTGTTTTCTCTTCTTTGGGGTCTGCTTACCCGTTAGGGAAAAAAAGGCGTCCGAAGGACCGTTCGGACGCCCAAGACAGTGCTTTGGGGCACCATCCTCCGTCGCTCCAACGGAGAAGGAGTGCTGCGGGTCCCCACCCGCAACAAAGGAAAACGTGAAGGGTCGGGTTGAAAAGAAAGGGGTCTTCAACCCAGCGAGCTTCACAGTGCTACCTAAATCGGATTTCATGATTTACGTAGCGTATGAACGAGGCACCTAACTGCGTCGTAAGGCTTCCCGTTCATGAGTTAAAGTGTAGGGAAGCTAAGGGACTTCGACAATCCGTCATCGGTTGGGTTTTTCGTTCTAAAAGAACGGGGTAGCGCTAAGTCGAAAGACGGACAGGCTTACGCCTTCTGCCCTTGTCCTCGTGACCGTTCGACGAGATAGGGCACCATGGGGGCGCGCGCAACGTGGTCTTGCGCTAAGCGTGCGGCTTCCCAATAGGCCTTTTCGTCAAAGTCTTCCACGGGGCACTCTAAAAGCAAGGGACGAGCTTCTACCCACATCCCTAAGAAACTATCCAAAAGGCGTGAGTCTTCGAGTACAAAGTCGCAGACAAAGGTTTTATCCGTCACGGTGTAGAGCCCGGCTAAAGCGTCGCGCGCGGGTTTCGATAACGCGGTGTAGAGCTTTTGCGTTTTTGATAAGGGCGCCTCTGTGAGATCCAACATCAAATGGGCATTGTCGGAAATCAAGCGGAAAAACTTATGGGTGCGTAACCCATAGTTAAAGGTGGTGTCTTTGAGGTATTCCGCCAAGTCAAAGCCTTCCGTATTTAAAGACGGGTGCTTGGTCACGAGGGCGGCTTTAAAGCGATGCAAGGCCCAATGGCGGATCGACTCCCCATCTTCCTTATACGCAATCAAATACATGCGGGCTTGCTGGTGCACAAGCCCCAAGGGCGTAATGAGGCCTTTGTAACTTTTCCCATCACGCTTTTGGTAGTCAATCTTGAGCTGCTTTTCTTCAAAAAGCGCTTGGGTGACGGCCTCAAAAATGCGGGGACGAATCGTGGGGAGCTCGCGCGGGAGCGTGGCCGGCACCACGGCAATCTTGTTTAACCACTTGGCCGCGCGTTTGCGCTCCGGGGAACTCTCCTTTAACACCGCTTGGGCCTGGGTGAAGAGGGGCTCCAGGCTCTCCGTCATGGACTGAGGGAGTTTGTTTTCGAAACTCAATTCCGCCAAGCGAATGAGCAGACTTTCATTCGTGCTCAAAGGTGTATTAATAAAGCGTACGCCCCCTAAGGTGCGACGGTAAGAAAAGGGTCGGCACGTGTCATTGCAGTCGATCCCAAACTCAGGAGCTTCCACCATCGCCTTTAAATAGCGTTGAATGCGACGCATTGGGATATCCATGTCCGCCAACGCCAGGCTCTCTTTAATCTGACGGCTCGATACCGCTCGCGTGGCCGGAATTCGACGCAGAATCTGAAGCAATAAAAACGCATCATTAAGACTGGTGTACTGATCCGATGACATCGCGATAACCCCCGAAAGAAGAAAAGAAACCCGAAGGGGAAGGGCAGTTTCCCCACGAAAAAAAAGACGCGTCAAACGGTGACGCGTCTTTCATTATCAAGCTTTACACGGGGCTTGACAAGCCTTTGCGGGTTAACCCAAGGGCTTATGGTAGCCCACCCACTTGAGGAAGAATTCGTTTAAGTCGTCTTCGTCGACTTGGGCGGCCAGGTCGCCCTCAGGGGGCGTGGCAGCGAGCGCTAATGCTAAGCATTCATCAACGACCGGATAGTCGGCACGACGCGCTTCGGCGGCCTCATCACTGGCTTTCTTCTTTTCAGCCAATTCAATGATTTGGTTACGCTTGGCGTCACCCGTCACAAGGGTGCTCGCGAGTTCCGTAAAGCCCATCGGCGGCAAGCTCTTACACTGCTCCACCCAGAGGAGGCTCAAACTCGCTTCCACGATGCTCGTCAACGTCTTTAACGTCACCGTTTCATTCGTGCCCAACTCTTCATTTAAGCTTTCAGCACGACGGCGGTAGTGCCACCAGATCTTCGTTAACGGCGCGAGCATCTCTAAGCGCTTACGCATTTCCGTTTCAAAGAGCGGGTGGTTACGGTAAACGGGGTCGGTGTAAAGCCAGCTTACCGTAGCGGGATCGCCCGCCTTTAAGCGCATTAAGGCTTCACGTAAGCAGAGCCCACGGATGTCCCAGGGACCTTCCTTTTGGGTGATCATCGCAGGGGGAGCCGAGAGCTTTAAGTATTCCGCCACCGGACGCACGAATAAAAAGCGCACGTCATAGTCCGCATCGCGTGACTCAATACCTCGAGCGCGGGAACCGAATTCCCCGGCATATAAAATTCGAACGCCGTGATCCGTTTCAATACGACGTAAACGAGACTTGGCCTCGTTAAAAATCTCTTCGCTAATCGCGGACATGTTTACCTCCGAGCCGTAACCTTACCCGTTTTACTCAGAAAATGCCTACTTCTTGGCGGCCTGACGGAAGGAATGCGGACGAGTTTGGGTTTTTTACGCATTGTGTGCGACATTGGCTGACGCTTTAGTTGTCACTTCACAACATGGCAGATCCGAACGTGTGACCCGTGGACCTTTCACGATCGGGCCGTTGGCGTAAAGGGGCTCAAGGACTTTCTTTCAAAAGGGATACCAAGGCAAAGCCGGAAGGCGACTGCGCGTCCAGCGCTAAGTAGCCCGCCTGCGTTAAGACGTGGTCCTTTTCTCGCCAGTCGGGTAACACCCAACGGGTGTGACCTTCTGCGAGAGTATGTTCGGCCGGTCGATGGGTATGCCCATGAATGAGGCCGTCAACGTTGTGGGTCTGGATGGCCGCCTCAATGGCACTGGGCGTTACATCCATCAGCGTCACCGTGGTGCTCTTTTGGTGAGCGCGACTCTTTTCTCGCGCTCGACGGGCAATCCCCGCGCGAATGCCTCGTGGGAGACTCAAAATCATCGCTTGCCACCAGGCGCGACGAATGCGTACGCGTGCGGCTTGATAGGTGACGTCGTTCGTGCACCACTGATCCCCATGGCTCAAAAGGTAGCGCTTCCCTTTGATGGTGGCTATGACCGGATCGGCAAGGAGCGTGGCGCCCCAGGCTTTCGCTAAGTCTTTCCCCATCATGAAGTCACGATTCCCTTGCATTAAGTAAAGGCGTTTCCCTTGAGCTTTGAGCGCGAGGCACCGCGTTTGCACGGCTTCCCACTCGTCTCTGGCGTCGTCACCAATCCACGCATCAAAGATGTCGCCCAGTAAGAGGATCTCGTCATAGGCGAGGGCATCAGTTTCTAAGAAACGCAAAAAGCCCGACACAATGGCAGGGACCTCAGCACTTAAGTGAAGGTCCGCCAAGAAGACGGGATTCGTGAGCGTAATGGGCGAGGAATCGCCCGCTTGCGTAGGGAGCGGATAGGTGAACATGGGTATGGGTGACAAAGAATTCGTTTCTATTTTACTGGAATCCCTTGCGGGTGACGGCCCCGTCCAACCGAATGGGAGAGGGGGCTTCAACGCCCTTAAACTCAAGGAAAAGTACGGTATAATTAATATAGATAGAAATTAATGCTTGTGCGTAATTCGCTCAGAGAGAGGGGATTATGTGAAATTCTTTTTCAAGAAAAGCGCTCTCAAGCATTAGAAAACCAACGTTCTTCCTTTCTTTGACGATGACCACTCAGAAAAACACGGCTCCCGCGCGCGGCATTGGTGCACGCGCTTTAATGAAGCCCAAAGCGAAAAAGCCTCGTTCCGTAGGACGCCCTCGTGGGAGTGGCGCTGGGTTTACGGCACGCATTGAGTTGTGCGTTACCCCTGAGCAACGTGATACGTACGAGCACTTGGGGGATCGGGAGTGGTTACGCCAAACCTTGACGACGTTAAAAGAAAAAGGCCGTGAACCGGTTCGTGAAGCGGTGTCGCGCCCTGTGAGTGATTTATCGAGCCTCACGCAAATCGTGAACCCTCCCATTGAGATGGCGTCGCCCTCGGCCTTTGGGGAACGCTTTACGTTACCCACGTTGCCCTTTTTCCCGACGCGCGTTGACTGTGGCTTTCCGTCGCCCGCGGCTGACTATGCGGCGGAAGAGCTTGATCTAAATGCGCGTTTGGTGCCGCGTCCTGCCGCTACCTTTCTCGTGCAAGCCACGGGGTTAAGCATGGTGGATGCGGGGATTGATCCGGGGGACTTCTTGATTGTGGACCGCTCGTTAGAGCCTCGTCACAACGACATCGTGCTCCTTTGGATCGATAACGAATACACGGTGAAGCGCTTAAAGCGTCAAGCTTCAGGGGAGGTGAGCTTTCACCCGGAAAATGAAGGCGGGAACTTTCCCGTGCTCGTTCCGAACGAATACCAAGATTGCCAAATCTATGGGGTGGTGCGAAGCATCATCAAAGAGTTGCGATAAGCCGTTTTTGTTGTCCTTTTCGGTGTTACCCCATGACCACCTTTGCGCTCATTGACGCCAATGCGTTTTACTGCTCCTGCGAGCGCGTCTTTAACCCCGCGCTCAATCGTAAGCCTGTTGTGATTCTTAGCAATAACGACGGCTGCATTGTGGCGCTCACAAAGGAAGCGAAAGCCTTGGGGCTCAAACGCGGCACCCCCGTCTTTGAGTCGCGTGATCTTTTGGAAGACAACGACGTGGCGGTCTTTTCCTCCAATTACGAGCTCTACGGCTCCATGAGCGCTCGCATGATGCAAACGATTGCGTCGTTAACCCCTGCCATTGAGGTTTATTCCATTGATGAGTGTTTTGCGGATGTGACGTCGCTCCCCAACCTCACAACCTTGGGTCAAGACCTGCGTGCTCGCATTATGCAGTGGCTGGGGTTGCCGACCTGTGTGGGCTTTGGGGAAACGAAAACCTTGGCGAAATTGGCGAACCACCTTGCCAAAGACTATGCCGGGCTCAATGGCGTTTTGGACTGGACGGCGTTAACGAGCTTGCAGAAAACCCGTGCCATGCACAAAACCCCCGTGGGGGAATTGTGGGGCGTGGGTCGACGCTTAGCCGAGGGGCTCAATCGCTTAGGGGTGGAAACGGTCTTAGACTTTTACGATGCGGATACGGGCGTGATTCGTCGCCACTTTGGCGTGACGGCTGAGCGCGTTCAGCGAGAAATCCGTGGGGTGGTCTGTTACCCCTTTATGGAAAAGCCTGCCGTACGTCAACGTATTGGTCGCAGTCGCAGTTTTGGAGAGCCCACGGACAAGTTAGCGGACTTAGTGAGTTCGGTGGCGGTGCACATGAGTGAGGCGGCGATGCTCCTACGAAAAGAGGGCCTTAAAGCCAATAAAGTGCACGTCTACTTCTTCACGAACCCCTTTAAAACCGAGGCACCCCAGCACGTCGTGGACGTCACGGTACCCTTAACGCAACCCAGCGCTGACACCTTAGTGCTCACGCACGCCGCCATTGCGCTTGTGAAGGCACATTACCGAGAGGGCTTTTTCTACAAAAAGAGTGGGGTAGGGTTGCTGGACTTAGTGGACGAAAACGTCTCCGATCGCGCCCCCAGTCTCTTTGACCCGGAGCCCGATCCCCTATTGGGTCCCATTGAGCGACCTCGCTTGATGACGACTTTGGATCAAGTGAACCGCCGTTATGGGGCAGGGACCTTAAAGCTTGGGGCCACTGAATTAAGCCATGACTGGCGCATGAAGCGCGATCACTTGAGTCATTGCTTTACGACGCGCTTTGAAGATGTCTTACAGGTGAGTTAACGGTGTGAGCCAAGGTCGTAGCTAGCCAGTTGCCGTATGATTAAGGGGCCTAACGTTGTGACGCGTTGGGCCCTTCTTTTGTTTTAGATTCTTTTGGGAGCCACGATGACGACGCCTAAACCCACACTGTTTCGAACTTTAAGCCTGGCTCTCTTGGCCATGGGGCTCAGTGCCCAAGCCTTGGCCTTTCAGGGGGCAGCCCTGGGGGAGAAAAAAGAAAGCGTCATGGGGCACGACGTCGTAGAAAAGAACGGCGTGTGGTTTCATGAGAACTGGCGCTTCTTAGGTTTTACCAAGGAGAACCTCTTCTTTATGGATTCGGCCTTTAAGGGGAGCGCCGGGGACGCGCACATTGTGGCCTTACCCATTTATGAAACCCCAACCCAAGACGGGATCAACCCGGAGAGCGTTTTGCATGCCGTCACCTTTAACTGTAGCGCTCAGACCGTAACCCAAAAAGCGGTAACCGCTTATAGCGAAAAGTGGGCCAAGGGGAAGGTGTTAGGTGAGTTACCTGTTGAAGTCACGCCGACCAAGGTTGAGCCCTTAGGGGAAAACGACATCCCGGATTTGAAGCCCTTTGCCGTGGCGATG
>JAHHRF010000071.1 GCA_020025955.1 Sutterella sp. | reverse complement strand
ATTGAAAACTTGATCGTTGCGCACGCGCACGATGAAAGTGAATTCGGTCACTTCATCCGCTTTGAAACCTTGAGTTTGTGCCCGATTGATACCGCCACCTATAACCCCTACCTCTTAAATGACATGGAGCGTTATTGGTTATGTCGCTATCACCGCAATGTCTATGAAGCGCTCAAGGACCACGTGAGCGATCGTGCTCGTGCGTGGTTAGCGCGCTTTGCTGAGCCCGATGAACAGCTTATTGCCCGTATGGAAAACAACCAAGAGTTGGCAGAAAGCCTTAACTAACGGGGAAAACAAAAAGGGTTGGTGTCGACAGTATCGAAACCAACCCTTCAATTTCTCGATTAGGAGAAGAGGTTCTTCATGCGGTCAAAGAACCCTTGCTCTTTGGGAGAGTGCTTATCGCCCCCTTCCTTTAAGCTCGCTTCAAACTTGCGAAGCATGTCTTTTTGCTTGCTCGACAAGTTAACCGGCGTTTCCACTTCGGTGTGAAGGTACAAATCGCCCTTATTGTCGTCACGCAAGCGGCTCATCCCCTTACCACGCAAGCGGAAGGTTTTACCCGTCTGGGTGCCTTCAGGCAACGTGATACGGCTTTCACCTTCTAAGGTGGGAACATTGACTTCACCACCCAAGGCAGCCGTCACAAAGCTAATGGGTAAGCTCATGTGAAGGTCGTCGCCGTCGCGCGAGAAGATGTCATGGTCCTTAATGTAGATCGTGACAAACAGATCGCCCGCACGGCCACCGTTCTTGCCCGGCTCACCCTTGCCCGAGACACGAATGCGTTGACCCGCGTTGATGCCCTTGGGGATCTTGATTTCAAGTACCTTGGTATCACGCAAATAGCCTTCGCCCTTACAGTTGGGGCAAGGATTCGGGATGTATTCACCGGTGCCATGGCACTTCGGACAGGGCTGCTGCACCTGGAAGAACCCACGCTGCGTTAACACCACCCCGTGACCGTGACAGGTCGGACAGGTTTGCTTGCTGGTTCCCTTCTTGGCGCCCGAGCCATGACATTCCTGACATTCGTCCCAACCGGGCACACGAATGTTCATGGTCTTCCCGGCAAAGGCTTCTTCGAGCGTGATTTCCAATTCATAGCTCATATCGGCGCCATTTTGACGCGGATCGGGCTTGCCTTGGCGAGCGCCCGCAGCGCCCCCGAAGATTTCCGAGAAGATATCTTCGAAGCCACCAAAGCCTTGCGCGCCATTAAAGCCACCAAAGCCGCCGGCACCACCGCCAAAGCCACCCTGGGCATTGACGCCATCCTTGCCGTAGCGATCGTAAGCAGCACGCTTTTGATCATCACTTAACACGGCATAGGCTTCGCCAATTTGTTTGAACTTATCTTCCGCCGCTTTGTCACCGGGGTTGCGGTCGGGATGGTACTTCATCGCCAATCGACGATAAGCCTTCTTAATCTCGTCGGCGCTGGCACCGCGTTGTACGCCCAGTAACTCGTAATAATCCTGATCAGCCATAACGTTTTGGTATGTATTGGTAAGTAAGCAGTGAAAAAGGTCGGCACCTCACGACAGGCGAGGGGACCGACCTTAACTCTGACGACGTGAGTGTCAAAGGCCGACGAGCTTCTCGACGTTGACAGAGAAGCTCGTCAGGGGTCTCGTTGAGAACCCCTAAGGATTACTTCACTTCCGTGAAGTCGGCGTCAACGACGTCGTCATCCTTCTTGTCAGCCTTGGCTTCGCCTTCAGCCTTCTGGGCTTCCTGAGCGGCCTGATTGAGCTTTTCGCCAATCTTCTGAGCAGCCGTCATCAAGCGTTCCACAGCCTGGTCGATCGCGTCCTTGTCTTCACCACGAACCTTTTCTTCGACGTCCTTGATGGCGTCTTCGCAGGCAGCGCGGTCAACGCTTTCAACCTTTTCACCGTGTTCCTTCAAGGTGCGCTGGACCTGAGCCACCGCAGCGTCAGCGGTGTTGCGGCTCTGAGCGAGCTCAACACGACGACGGTCTTCTTCCTTGTTGGCTTCGGCGTCCTGCACCATGCGTTCGACTTCGTCGTCGCTCAAACCGGAGTTGGCCTTAATGGTGATGTTGTTTTCCTTGCCGGTCGCCTTATCCTTGGCGGAGACATGGAGAATACCGTTGGCGTCGATGTCAAACGTCACTTCGATCTGCGGGAGACCACGGGGGCTGGGCGGAATACCTTCGAGGTTGAATTCACCCAAGAGCTTGTTGGCCGAAGCCATTTCGCGTTCGCCCTGGTAGACCTTAACCGTCACAGCCGGCTGATTGTCTTCAGCGGTGGAGAACACCTGGCTGTGCTTGGTCGGGATCGTGGTGTTGCGCTTGATCATGGCGGTCATCACGCCACCCAAGGTTTCGATACCGAGGGTCAACGGGGTGACGTCCAAGAGGAGCACGTCGGAGCGGCCACCGGACAAGACGGAACCCTGAATCGCAGCACCCATGGCCACGGCTTCGTCGGGGTTAACGTCCTTACGGGGATCCTTACCGAAGAATTCCTTCACGACTTCCTGAACGCGGGGCATACGGGACTGACCGCCAACGAGAATCACGTCGGTGATGTCAGAAGCGGCAGCGCCAGCATCCTTCAAAGCCTTACGGCAGGGTTCGATCGTACGCTGAACGAGGTCTTCCACTAAAGCTTCGAACTTGGCACGCGTGATGCTCATGTTCAAGTGCTTCGGACCCGTAGCATCAGCCGTGATGTAGGGGAGGTTTAATTCCGTTTCCTGACGGCTGGAGAGTTCGATCTTGGCCTTTTCAGCAGCATCCTTCAAGCGCTGGAGAGCGAGCACGTCCTTGGAGAGGTCAGCACCCGTGTCCTTCTTGAATTCGCCAATGATGTAGTCAACCAAGCGCTGGTCAAAGTCTTCACCGCCCAAGAACGTGTCACCGTTCGTGGACAACACTTCGAACTGCTTGTCGCCATCAACGTTAGCCAAGTCAATGATCGAGACGTCGAACGTACCACCACCCAAGTCATAGACGGCGATCTTACGGTCAGCAACGCCACCCTTATCCAAACCGAAAGCCAAGGCAGCGGCGGTCGGTTCGTTGATGATGCGCTTAACTTCTAAACCAGCGATCTTACCGGCGTCCTTCGTGGCCTGACGCTGGCTGTCGTTAAAGTAAGCCGGCACCGTGATCACGGCTTCCGTGACGGGTTCGCCGAGGTAGTCTTCAGCGGTCTGCTTCATCTTGCGAAGCACTTCAGCGGAGATCTGCTGGGGAGCAAGGCGCTTGCCCTGCGCTTCAACCCAAGCGTCGCCGTTTTCGGCGGAGCAGATCTTAAAGGGCATGAGACCGATGTCCTTCTGGACTTCGGCGTCCTGGAAACGACGGCCGATCAAGCGCTTCACCGCGAAGAGCGTGTTCTTCGGGTTCGTCACAGCCTGACGCTTAGCGGGGGCACCGACGAGCACTTCACCGTTGTCCATGTAGGCAACGATCGAGGGGGTCGTACGAGCGCCTTCGGAGTTTTCAATAACCTTGACGTTGTCACCGTCCATCACGGCCACTGCCGAGTTGGTGGTACCTAAGTCAATACCGATAATCTTAGCCATAGTAGTTTTACCTCTTGGTGTTTTTTGATGAATCATTCAGTCGCTCTACCGTCTTACGCCACGTTGTGTGACTACGCTAAAGGGGACAATTCATCCGTTTTTAAATCGTGGCGAAACTTCATTGTTGTTTCGCGCTTATGAACCCTATATGGGGGTGCCCTAGGGCATTTCAAGGGGGAAGGTTGAAAAATTTTTCACTTTTTCATTTTTGCCCCCCAGAGTGGGACCTTACTGCGCCACGCTCACCATGGCGGGGCGAAGCACGCGTTCCGCAATCATCCAACCCTTCTGGAACACGTCCACGACGTTCCCGGAGGCAACCCCCTCAGGGGCGGGCACCATGGCGATCGCCTGATGCGCATTGGGGTCAAAGGCAGCGCCCTTGGGGTCGATGGGCGTCATGCCAGAGACTTCTAAGGCGTGCACCATCTGACGGTACGTCGTCTCCAAGCCTTCACGCACGGGGCCTTCTTCCTGGGTGACTTCGAGGGCCTTTTCAAGGCTGTCGACCACCGGCAAGAGCGCTTCAGCAAACTTTTCAATCCCGAACTTACGTGCCTTTTGCACGTCTTCAAACGTACGGCGACGAAGGTTTTCCATTTCCGCCATGGCGCGCACGTACTGGTCGTACTGCTCTTCGCACTTGGCTTCCGCGATGGCTAACTTGGCCGCTAACGTTTCAACGGTTTCTTCTTCGGGCATTTGTTCCGTCGTTTCTACCGTCTCTTCGGGCTTAGCGTCGCACGTCGTTTCGTCGTTTACAGGGTTTTGAGTCATGTCTGAATCTCTTGAGAAAAAGGGGTTAATCCCGCCCTGACTTCAGGGAAGGGGTTCCATCTAGCAGTACCCCGTATATGGGGATAGGGGGTGAGGTTTTCAAGTCCTGGGCCACAAAAAGAACGTAATCCCTTGTTTTTTGAGGAAAAGCCGAGTCCAAGAAAACACAAACGCCCGCGACATCGAGTCCGCGGGCGTTTGGGGTGGGATAGTTAGAGGGTTGGGTTAATTGAAGGCGCTTACACCCAGCCTTGAAGTTCCGCTAAGAGGATTTCTTCGTAAGCCGAAACCGCTTCAGGCGTGGCGTTAATCGCAGGGACATAACTAAAGGTTACTGCGTCACTCTTGCGGGCCTTTTCAAAGTCTTCCTTCATCGAAAGCCCAATTTCTTCCAGGGTCTCTAAGCAATCCACAGCAAAGCCCGGGCACACCACGTCTAAACTCACCCCCTCTTCAGCGGCTTTCGTCGCCACATCAATCGTAAAGGGTTCAATCCAGGGTTGGTGACCAAAGCGGGATTGAAAGGTCACCTGCCATTCTTTCGGGCCAAGCCCCAGACTCTGGGCAATGAGTTCCCCTGAGCGCAAACACTGGGCGTAATAAACGTCACCCTTTTCGCGGCTCGCCACAGGCGTCGAGTGAAAGCTCAAGACTAAGCGGCCGCCACGGTCAATGGCGCGACCGTGCTCTGCCCAATGCGCTTCAATGCGCGCTTTGACCGCATGAATGTACGCAGGATGGTCATGAAAGTCGTGCACGGTGCGAAGGCTCGGCATATCGCGTACACGCAAGCCCACCTTGAAGACCGCGTCCAAGCACGAGGCCGACGTGTGGGGGCAATACTGCGCAAAAAGGGGCATCGCTAAAACTTGTTCAATGCCGTCCTTTTTAAGGGCTTCCATCACGGTTTCCACGGACGGCGCCCCATAGCGCATCGCTGCCACGACTTTGACGCCTAAGCGGGTGGAGAGTTCCTGGGCGAGCGCCTCCATGTTGGCCACCAAGGGCGACCCCGCCTCCGTCCAAATGTTTTGGTAGAGCTCGGCAGACTTCTTCGGGCGCGTGCGCAAAATAATGCCGTGCAACACCGGCCACCAGCGCCAGCGGGGCAGGTCCACAATGCGCGTATCACTTAAAAATTGATCCAAGTAGCGACGCAGTGCTGGCGTCGTGGGCGCCTCGGGACTACCCGTGTTAATAAGGAGCACCGCAGTTTTCGTGGGGTCTTTCATAGGGAAAAAAGGGTTGGGTACATAAAGCTATCCCCGCCATTGTGACGGGGATTTCTTAATTGGGCTTTATTGCCCCGTTTCAAAGAAACGGAAAACGCGATCGGGAAGATAACTCAATGACCCGGGATAGGGTCCCAGGGGGAAACCTACGTGTCCACCCTCTTCCGGGTAGTCCAAGGTGACGTAAGAGCTCACCTCACTCGCACGGGGCAACGCCCACGCCGCAAAGAAGGGATCGTTTTTGGCGTTTAGCATCAACAAAGGCACACGCACGCCCCCTAACTGGCGTTTGGCGGAGGCCTTTTGCCAATAGTCCATGGCGGAGATAAAGCCGTGCATGGGGGCCGTATAAATATCGTCGAAGTCGTACATCGTCTGACACTGCGCGATGGCGTTTTTGTCAATCAAGTCTGGAAACGCTTCGGCTTTGATTAAGAGCTTTTCGCGCAGGGTCTTCAAGAACATGTTTTCGTAGAGGACGTTCACCCCCTTACTCATGCGTTCTGACCCCACGACCAAATCCACGGGCGCCCCGACTGACACCGCTGCCGTCACGAGACGGGCGTCCTCCCCTCGCTCTCCTAAAAAGAGCGAGAGTTGGTTCCCGCCTAAGCTCACCCCCACGACGTAAAGGGGGGCCTCAGGAAAGCGCCCTTTGATCACCTTTAAAATCGCCTCCATCTCTTGGGTATCCCCCGCGTGATAAGACCGAGGCAATCGGTTCATCTCACCCCCGCAACTGCGAAAGTGGGTGACGACACCACGCCAACCACGCTGAGCGGCGGCTTCCATGAGGCTAAGCGCGTAGTGGCTCTCGGAACTTCCCTCCAGCCCATGAAAGTGCACCAAAATGGGGGCTTTAGGATCCAAGGGTTCAGGCGTAGCCCAATCCCAGAGGAGCACATCGCCGTCCGGCCACTCCACGTGTTCACGACGGTACGTGACCTCGGGCTTTTTAAAGAGGCGCGCGGGGAGCACCGTTTGCCAGTGTCCTCCCGGACACCAGGCGGGCGCTGCATAGTCAGGCGTCACAAGAGCCATTTTTCGCTTTACTCCTTCTTGTCCCCGAGCACCGCATTAAAGAGCGCTAAAACCGCTTGGCGTTGAGAGTCGACACTGTCTTTAGGCACCCGCACGGGGCGCCCCTCGGGCGCATTTAAGCGCCCTTCGTGCTGGAGCACACGATAGCGTCGGTAAGCGTTGGCGGCTCGGCGCGCGACGGGGCGCTCTAAGAGACCGGCCTCTGCCATCAAGCGCAACAAGTGAATATTGCCCACGTTTTTGACGAGCTCGGGGTAGTGTTTTGCGTAAACCAGTACTAAATACTGTACACAAAATTCCAAGTCCACCATACCCCCGCGGTCATGTTTAATGTCAAAGAAGTCCGTGGTGTTTTTGTGCCCTTCATCGAGACGCTCACGCATCTTTAAGACTTCTTCACGGGCAACCTCGGGGTCACGGTCGCTCATCAAAATGCGACGGCGTGCGGCTTCAAACTTTTCGCCCAAGGTTTTGTCGCCCGCGCAAAAGCGTGCCCGCGTGAGCGCTTGATGCTCCCAGAACCAGGCGCCCTTGGCGCCCGCATGGTGACCTTGGTTTTCCTGGTACGCCAAGAACATGGAAAAAGGCGTCACCACGAGCCCCGACTCACCATTGGGTCGTAGGCGTAGGTCCACGTCAAAGAGTTTCCCGGAGCTCGTCTGCAAAGTGAGCCAACTCATCAAACGGCGCACAAGTCGCCCATAGGCAATGTCGGCACCGGGCGCCAAGGTTTCGTCGTCGTAAACGAACACCAAATCCAGGTCACTTTCGTACCCCAACTCTTTCCCGCCCAATTTGCCGTACCCAATCACGGCAAATTGCGGCACGTCGCTGGGACGGTCCTTCACCGTTTGCCAGGCTAACGGAATGACGACGTCCAACACGGCATCCGCCAAGGCGGACAAATGATCCGCCAGGCGCTCGACCGAGAAGCGCCCAGCTAAGTCGGCCAAAATCAATTGGAAGACCGCACAGTGGTGCGCGTCGCGCACGACATTCATTTCGCGTTCTTGATCCCCCTTGCACGCTTCCAACTCTTTTTTGAGACGCGCCACCCAGTCAGAGCGATCCGTCGGCGTTTCGTCGTCATAGGCGGTTTCATCGAAGAGCACCACGTCATCGAGCAGAATCGGGTGACGCACTAAATAGTCTGCACACCAACGACTTGCCCCCAAGACGCGACCCACGCGTTGCATGGCGCTCGGGTACTGCGCCAAGAGCGCCACATAGGTAGAGCGCCCCACAATCACTTCTAAAAGCGTTAAGTAGCGCCCCACGACCATCTCGGGCGTGGTGAGGTTGGCTAACTCAATCGGAATCCAGCTCGCCGCGGACTCCACAATCGCAGGAATTAAACGCACTAAACGCTCGCGGGTCGTACGGCTTCGCTGACTGGTGGTGAAGTTGCGCTCGGAAACAAGACGCAAAATACGGTTAAGCAAGCCTTCACGCTCACTCTCGGCGACGTCAGGCAACGATTGGGCAAGCTTTTCAAGAAGCAACGGCTTTACGCTGCCGCTCCCTGACTCCCACCCCAGGGGCCACGTGGCGCTTTGGGAGACCTCGGCTTCGTTTACCTGAAAGATCCCATCAAAGATGGTGGAAACGGCTTCACGAATCGCATCGACCTGCGTCCAAAGGGCTTCGGGCGTGGTGTTTAAGAGCCCGGCAATTTGTTCGAGCCCAGGACCCGATTTAGGTAAGCGCTGGGTTTGCTCGTCGTTTACGTACTGAATGGCGTGCTCGAGGTCGCGCAACGCCACGTAGTGGGCTTTAAGGGTTTGGGCGCGCGCGAGCGGAATCACGTCAGCGGCTGCCAACGCATCTAACGCTTCCAAGGTTTTACGGCTTCGCAGTCGAAGGTCACGTCCCCCGCGAATCGTCTGTAGGGTTTGGGTAATGAATTCGATTTCACGAATCCCCCCGCGCCCCAACTTAATGTTGACGCTGCC
>JAHHRF010000070.1 GCA_020025955.1 Sutterella sp. | reverse complement strand
CAAGAAAACTTAAAGTTAGGGGTCTCGGAAGCCATTGCCGATCGCCAACAAAGTGAAAACGTGTTGGATGCGCAAACGGTGGGGCTTTACTACGGTGTCCAGTTAGCGCAGAGCTTAGTGGACCTTCGCACCAGTAACTTAGCGGACGAAAACCGCGCGCTCGATCGCGCCCTTGCCTTTGAACGTAAAGGTGTAATCAGCAAAGTCGAGCGTTTAAGCGTTGAAGTGAGCCGCGACAAAGCCCGCACGGAATTGGATGACGCACGCACAGCTTTAGAAATTGCCCAGAGCCAATTGCGCCATGCCTTGCGTTTGGAGGCGCTCCCGCCGTTAAGTTCCCCCTTATTTGTTTTAACCGGGGACTTAGGGTCGCTTGCTGACTGGCAGGCTAAAGCCCAGAGCGCGTCGCCCATTCTCGCCAAAACCGATGTCATCGCGAGCCGTGCCCAACAGGGCGTGGTGGCTGCGGACGCGAGCTTTAAGCCCAAGGTCTTTGCCTTTGGGAGCAAAAACCTCGTCAAACACTATTTATCCGTCACGGAACCCGATTGGATTGCCGGGGTGGGTGTGAGCTTTACCTTGTGGGATAACTTGGACCGCTCGTCGACCCGTCAAGCAGCGGTTGCCCTCACGGAAAAAGCGCAAGCCGCACAACGTGAAGCCCGCGTGGGCGTCTCAGAAGCCGTGGAAGCCGCGTGGCTTCGTGTGCGTGAAGCCCGTCAGGCCTATGAATTGAGTCTTGGGACCACGGCGTTGGCAAAAGAAAACCTGCGCCTTCGCGAGGCCGCCTTTGCTCAAGGCTTAGCCACCGCCACCGATGTGGACAATGCGCGCACCAAACTCTTAGCCTCGGAAGTCAAACGCCGTGCCGCCGCCTTCACCTTTGACGTGAGTTGGGTGACATTGCATGCGGCTGCCGGTCAAATGCAGCACTTTGCCAAGACCCTCGAGCGCTCCGACTTAGTCGTCGAACACTAATTGATTGAAGTAAAAGATTTGTCATGACTACCCAAACGAAATCTGAAGCCCGTCCTGGGCAAATCCCCGCCTTAATTGGGGGCGTTTGCCTCTTAGGTATGTCCATCTTTGTTGGCTGGGGCGCTTGGAAAGCCAGTCACCCCGATCCCGTTCCCTTGCAGGGGATGGTGGACGCAACGACGATTGCCGTGGGCGCGAAAGTGCCGGGGCGCGTCTTGTCGGTGGACGTGGAAGAAGGGCAAAGTGTAAAAGCGGGCGACATCGTAGCCCACTTAAACCTTCCCGAAATTGATGCGAAGTTAGCCCAAGTGCAAGCCCAAGAAGCGGCCGCTAAGGCTCGCGAAGAGTTAGCCGAGGTCGGCCCCCGCTCGCAAGAAAAGGAAGCCGCACGCGCCGACTTAGCCCGTGCCGTGGCCGCGTTAGAGTTTGCTCGCTCGAGCTTTAACCGTATGGAGAGCCTCTACAAAGAAGGCTTAATCCCGGCGCAGCAGTTTGACGAAGTGAAAGCCAAATACCGTGCCGCCTCCGAATTAGTGGTCGCCGCCAAAGCCAAGGTCTCCGCCTTAGACGAAGGGGCGCGATCGGAAGATAAGGCCGCTGCGAAAGCCTTGGTCGCGCAAGCCGCCTCGGGCGTCGCAGAGGTGCAAAGCCTTGTGAACGAAGCCGCCATCAAGGCGCCGATGGATGGGGAAATCAACAAGATTGTGATGAAGGCGGGCGAAATTGTGCCCCCTGGCTACCCCGTCGTGATGCTCACCAACTTAAAAGACGTCTGGGCCACCTTTAACGTGCGTGAAGACTTGTTGCCGGAACTCAAGAAAGGCACCGAAATCCGTGGGTTCTTGCCCGCGTTAAACAAAACCATCACCTGGAAGGTGGAATGGATCAATGCCCGTGGCGAATACGCCGTGTGGCGTGCCACCCGTCAAAATTCGGGCTACGACCTTCGTACCTTTGAAGTGCGTGTCCGCCCGACGGAGGCCGTTGAAGGGCTTCGTCCTGGCATGAGCGTGATCGTGGAGCGTTAACCCATGATTCGCTGGTTTGCGCGGATGGGACGCGCGGCGCACTATGAGGTGCGTGGCGCCTTCCGACGTCCTTGGGAAATCATCACCGGGATTCTCATGCCCTTATTGTGGGTGTGGGTCCTCTCGCAAGGGTTTGGGGGCGGCCTCATGACCCAATTGCCCGTGGGGTTAGTCGACCTCGATGGGGGACCGTCTGCGCGCGCCATGATCCAAACGTTTGATGCGTTGCCGAGCGTGAGTTTTGTCGGCTACACCGATCGACAGTCTGCGCAAGAAGGACTTCGCCGTGGGGACACCTATGCGGTGCTTGTGATCCCGCGCAATTTCACCAAAGACGAAGTCTCTGGCACCGGCGGCACGGCAGAACTTGAACTCAACAAAAGCCTCTTTGCGATTGGCACCACCTTAGAAGTGGACTTTAAAACGGCGTTGGGGCAAATCAAACTGGATAACGGCGCTACGTTAAAGACCCGCTACATTGGCGGGAACCCCGATGAAAATGAAGAACGCCTTCGCGCCAACGTCCCGAACCTGCGCGTCTTAGGCAACCCTGCCTTTAACTTTAATGGCTACTTGCTCATTACCTTAATCCCTGGGGTTTTGGGGATCGCTTGCGCGTTGACGCTGGTGGGCGTTTTAGTGCGTGACTGGCGAGATGGCTCCATGCGCGGGTGGCTCAAGTCCGCAGAAGGGTCAGTGTCTGCTGCGCTCGTTGGGAAACTTCTTCCTTGGACGGCACTCTACAGCCTCTTTGCCATCGGCTGGGTGGCCTGGTTTGCGGGCTTTGAAGGGAATGTCCCTGCGGGAAGCCTCTGGCTCTGGATGGTGGGTGCCGTCCTCTTTATCTGGGGGACGATTGGCTACGGGTTACTCTTTTCTGCCATGGCCCCGAGCTGGGTGATTGCGCTCGTCTTTTCGATTGCGTTTTTTGCCCCGAGCTTTCCCTTCACGGGCTTTTCTTACCCCTTTAATTCGATGACGCCAGGCGTCCCCTACTTTGGGAGCTTTTTGCCCCTTACCACCTTCTTGGAAGTGCAAGGCGCTTGCTGGTCCTTGGGGACGGACGTGAGTCACACGTTAAAGCTTTTAGGCCACTTAGCGCTCTTTACGGTGATTCCAGGCGGCATTGGCACCTTAATTTTGATGAAGAAAATCCCGATGTGGGCACGTGAAGAGCGTCTGGTGCACGCGACCCGTGCCCCCAAAGCCCCCTTACCCTTTGAAGGAGAAAAGTTATGAGTCTGAAAAGCTTTTTCTCCACGGTCAAAGAAACGTTAAAGGCGGCGATCTTTACGCGCGACACGTTTGCAGTCTTTGTGATTGCGGTAGCAGGCTATTTGATTTTCTACGCGTGGCCCTACTTAAACCAAACCATGACCCACATTCCGTTGGGGGTCTTGGATTTGGATCGCACCTCGGCGTCACGTCGCATGATTAACACCATTGAGTCGACCCCCACGGTGGACTTAGCGTTTGTGATGAGCGATACGGCGTTAGCGAAAACAGCGCTCTCCCGAAATGACGTCCCCGCCCTCTTAATCATTGAGTCGGACTTTGAAAAGCGTTTGAGCCATGGGGACAATGCCCCTGTGACCTTAATCGCCAATGGCGCGTTTCCCGTAAAGGGCCGTGCGATTTATGCGGCCGTCGCCGCCGCCATTACGAATAACGAAAAACGCTTATCAATGGCGAACGTCTATGCGCCCGGGACCCCGGGGGCGATTTTGACGCAGCAGCTCAATAAACCGCCAGAACTCCTCATTAACTACCGCTTTAACGAAATCAATGGCTACGCCAACTACACGGTTCCCGTGGTGAGCCCCATGATTTTGCAAGCGGTGATGCTCATGGCCGTCACCTTAAGTGTGGGCGGTTGGCTCATTCGTCGTGAGCGCCCCAAGGTGTTAGAAGACGCCTTAGCCTCGCCCGTGCGCGCAGGGTTCCCGGTTTGGATGAGCTACTGGATGGTCGCCATGTTTTGGTTTACCTACATGGAAGGCTTTGACTTCTGGCTCTATCAGTTTGGCAGTCTCGAGAAGGTGGGTCCCACGTTCTTGATTGGGGCGGTCTACTGCGCTGCCATTGTGAGCATGGGTTTTGCCATTACCTTTGTGATGGGGTCCAATCGTTGGACCTGTCAGTTGGTGGTCTTAACGAGTGCCCCGGCGCTCTTTATCTCGGGCGCCGTGTGGCCCGCCCAAAACTTGGATAACCCGATTGTGGCAGCGATTGCGCAGCTCTTTCCTACGACCCCTGCCATTCGCGCGATCGTGGCGGTGAGTCAAGATGGGGCGAGCTATGACCGTCTCGTCTGGCCCGTGGCGCAGTTGGGGCTCTTGAGTTTGGCCTACCTCCTCGTCACTTACGCGTTGATACCGAAATACCGTCGGGCTCCCACCCAATAAAGTCGGTTTTTCGCGTAAACTCATCCCTCTTAGGAAAGAGGCTCGGGCGTCTGAACACTCGGACGCCCGTTTCCCTTTTTTAGAAGGGATGCTTTTGCTTTTGTTTGCTTGATGGTTACTGTTGGATGACTGGTTTATTTGATTCGCACGCCCACCTCAATAACGAGGCCTTTAAAGACGATATTCATGAGGTTATCGCTCGCATGAAAGCTGCGGGCATGGCGGGCACCATTACGGTCGCCTGTGATGACCAAGACTTAATTGAAGTCACCGAACTCGTTGAAAAGTACCCCGGCTTTATCTGGGGTGCCTGGGCCTTGCATCCGGAATACGCTGGCAACCGTGAACCGAGCGTGGAAGAAATCGCGGAAGTGGCCAGCCGTCCCGGCATGGTAGCCGTCGGCGAAACGGGGCTTGACTACTACTGGCACAAAGACCGTCCTCATTGGCAAACAGAACGCTTTATCCGCCATATTGAAGCCGCGAAACTCGCTCAGAAACCCTTGATCATCCATGCGCGTGATGCCGAAGCGGAAAGCTTAGACATTCTCGAAGCCCATGGCGCGGGCGACTTAGGTTTTGTCATGCATTGCTACACGGGCAATATGGAAAATGCCCGTCGAGCGGTGGACCTTGGTGGACACGTGAGCTTTACAGGAAGCCTCACCTTTAAACGTAACGACACCTTGCGCGAGATTAGCTTAGCCATCCCCTTGGATCGTCTGCTTTTAGAAACGGACTGCCCCTTTATGGCGCCCGTTCCCCATCGCGGGCGCCGTTGCGAGCCCACGATGACGGGGGCGATTGCCCAGTGTCATGCAGATTTGCGTGGCCTCTCCGTCGACGACGTGATTGCTGCCACCACGGCTAACACCCGCCGCCTCTTTAACCTCCCGTAAGCGACTTGGATAGGGACATTTCAATGAAAACTCTTTTTGCGCGATTAAGCCTGGTCTTAGCGATCCTTCTTGGGACGCAAACTGCCTGGGCCGACGATCTCTCCCCCAACGAAGCCCTTCGTTACGGGATTAAAAACAATAACCCCGCGGACATTCGTTTAGCGTTTTTGCGTGGCGCAGAACCCAATTCCCGTTTCGCGAATGGCGATACGCCGTTAACGTTTGCGTTTCGCTCGGAAAGCTATGACGCGGTGGATGCCCTCTTACAAAACCCTAAGGTAAGCGTTGTCTTAGAAAACCGTATGGGAGAGTCCCCTTTGATGATGGCGGTCTTTCGTGAAGACGAAAAGCACGTCGACGCCCTCTTAGCGCGTGGGGCCTCGCCCGTGAAGGCCACGGGGTGGTCGCCCATTCACTATGCCGCCACCGCGGGGAGTATCCCCATGATGGAACGCTTAAAAAGTTTAGGAGCGGACGTGAACGCTCAGACGAGTTCGGGCGTGACGCCTTTGATGATGGCGGCACGTGCGCCCAACCGCAACGCCGTCGAATGGCTCCTTCGTCAAGGGGCGTACCGTGACGTGTGCACCAAAGAAGGGATGAGTCCGGCGGACTTTGCCCGAAATGCCGGGGACACGGCCTTGGCTGACTTTTTAGCGATTGAAAAGTGTGCGGTCAAAGGCTTAATTCACCCCTACGAAGCCGACAAAGTGAAACCCGCGTTTCGCTTAAACGTGCTCGACCCCCAGTCCTAAGTTTTCTTTCCTTCCGACCCCATGGATTCTCAAAACACCCTGGAACTCCTTGCCCCGGCTAAAGACTTAGCCACGGGCTTGGCGGCGTTAGCGCACGGCGCGGACGCGGTATACATTGGTGCCCAAAGCTTTGGGGCTCGCCATCAGGCGGGCAACCCCTTGGACGACATTCGCACCTTGTGTGAGGCCGCGCACCAAATCAATGCGCGTATTTATGTGACCTTAAATACGCTCTTAAAAGAAAACGAAATTGAAGCTGCGCGCTCGTTGGCGTTTGATCTCGCCAAGGTCGGGGTTGATGCCTTGATCATTCAGGATATGGGGCTCTTAGAGGGGCCGCTCCCCAATATCGAAATTCACGCAAGTACCCAGTGCGATATTCGTACGCCCGAGAAAGCGAAGTTCTTGGACGACGTGGGCTTTTCCCAAGTGGTTTTGGCGCGTGAATTAAACCTCACAGAAATCAAAGCGTGCTTTGATGCGATGCCGCGCGCTCGCATTGAATACTTTGTGCATGGCGCCCTTTGCGTTTCTTATTCGGGACAGTGCTTTATCTCTGAGGCTACCCGTGGGCGCAGTGCTAACCGTGGGGAATGTGCCCAGCTTTGCCGCCTCCCCTATGACGTTTATCAGACGACGGACGACGGAAAAGAAGAACTGATCCAAACGCGTTCCCACGTCTTAAGCCTTAAAGACAATGACCAGACGGAAAACCTCGCGGACTTGATTGCTGCTGGGGTGCGCTCCTTCAAGATTGAAGGGCGCTTAAAGGACGTGAGTTATGTGAAAAACATCACCGCGTGGTACCGCCAGAAGCTCGATGCCTTTATGGCAGAGCACCCGGAATTTACGCGGACGTCTGGCGCCGTCACCACGCTTAATTTTGCGCCCAATCCCGCCAAAACCTTCCGACGCGGTCAGACCGAATACTTTACCCATGGGCGTGACTACAGTGCCCCTTACGCCTTAGCGGACCTCAAGGGCCCGAAGTCCACGGGGGAAGCCGTTGGGATGGTGGAACGTGTGGCACCAGGTCGTCTTGAGATTCGTGTCAAAAAAGGCCAAACCTTAGCCAATGGCGATGGACTCCTTTATTTAGATACGGACGATCAGATGCAAGGCTTAGGCATTAACACCGCTGAAGAGCGTCGTCCGGGGCTCTGGACGGTGACGTTACGCGATCGTAACGCCATGCCGGAAGGGCTTTTGCCTGGCGCCCAATTAACCCGCAATTTGGATCGCGCCTTTGAACGCGTGCTCTCGGGTGATACGGCGCAAACGCAGGTGCCCGTCACCCTCACCTTTGTCCTCGAAGACCACCCCAAGACCTTTACGCTCTTGGTGGACGACGGGGTCAATGTGGCGAGTGCCTCGGCGGCGCTTCCCTGGGATGAGGCGAGCAACCCTGAGCGCAACCTTGAGACCCTCAAGAAAAACTTGAATCGCTTAGGGGACACGCACTATGTGGCCAAAGCCATCAATGTGCCGGAAGACCTCACGGTCTTTGCGCCCGCAAGCGTTGTGAACATGCTTCGTCGTGATGCCTTAGCCGAACTCACCCAAATGCGAAACGAACTGCGTGAGGTGCCTACGCGTCTGCCGGAAGTGCCCGGGGCCCTTTACCCCAACGTGGACGCGGAGGGATCGGTGGACTATCGCGCCAACATTGCCAACTCCAAAGCCCTCGCGTTTTACCGCCGTCATGGGGTGAAGACCGCGCAGCGTGCCTTTGAAATTGTGCCCGTTGAAAACGCCGCCTTAATGACGTGTCGTCATTGCATTCGAGCAAGCTTAAAGCGCTGTCCCAAGATGCTGAAGTTCCACCCTGAGTGGTTGGAAAAGCTCCCGAAGTCTGCCTTTAAGCCCCTGCCCTTAATCCTTGTGAGTGCTAAGGGGGATCGCTTCCAAGCGAACTTCCATTGTCGTCGCACCCCCTGCGAGATGACCCTCACGAAGGCGACATAAGCGCATTTGTCTCGAGACCACCAACGGTTCGTCAATTCTCTATGGAGTTGGCGGACCGTTTTTTATTTCCCCCTTTGACCCAAGGGGAAATTTCTGGTCAAACCCAAGGACACACCCCCTCTGACACTAGTAGTGACGGGCATTATCGTTGCGACTAAGCGACAGCTTTGCAAAACAAAATGCTTACTTATTTTGTGTGAATTTTGTGTGCGCTTTAAAGATTCGTCACACAACTTTCATGCCTTAACGATTACCAAAATTTGGGATGGTGTTTCATTTCCAAATCTTCGACAAGGTACTCATCTACGACACTTTGTCGGTGTACGAATTAGTTCCAAAATCTCGTCACTCATGCATTTTGGGTTTTGTCAGTTTGAGGCATTCCTAATAAGTCATTCATAGAAACACCCTTAGCAAAAACCTGACCTTTCCCCCAATCAGGCGCTCTCGATAAGGTTCCCCCAAGGTGGATCATCGGTCTTTTTGGCCGTTAAAACGTTAAGCCCTTCCCCTTTTATCTAAAGGGTCTTAACCAAAAAACTCATCACGTCATTCACCTTCTTTTGGACCTTTTAATTTTTAAAGAGAGATTCCTGACCATGAATAAAACCTTTAAGACGGTATTTAACCGTGTACGTCGTGTTTATGTGGCCGTTAA
>JAHHRF010000069.1 GCA_020025955.1 Sutterella sp. | reverse complement strand
ACCTCCCCCTTTACGATGAAGGACTTGGAGGGGCGCATTCGTGCGTTACCGAGCCGTCCGGTGGGGCTTCGTCAAGCCATTCACTATCAAGCGGCGCAAAGCCCGACGGTAGTGAATTGCCAAGTGCCGGTACTTTTCCCTGAGCAAACCGACACCACCGCCAAACACTATTGGGATGGGGCCTGCCCCAAGGGGAAAGCCCAGGGTGAAGGGCGATTGATCGTCCGAGGCCCACAAACCGACGTTGATGTTTTGATGAACTTAACGCCCACGGTTTTAAAGAAAGGCGGAACCCTCCCCTTTATCTACTTTAACTACCAAAACCCCGTGTTAGGGGAAGGGGTGTTAACGCTGGATAAAGGTCACATTGTGGGACGACTCTATCAGTTCCACCGTCTTCACCCGAAACAGGGCTACTTCTTAGAAGAACTCCTCGTGGGGGACACGGTCACCAACGCCCTGTATTTCTTTAAAGAAAACGTGCGTGTGGTTAACACCTGTCGCGGTCCATTGTGTGCGCGCTTAATGACGAACGTAAACGCCAAGCCCGAAGAAGTAGCCGCACGCGCCCATTTTTATACCGTCACGGACGATGGGAAAGAAGTGTGGGTTAGCCCTGAAGTCTTTGCCACCACGGGGCAAAAGCGCTGGGCTCAGACGCCTGAGAAAACGCCCATTACGATGGATAACGACGCCTACGACTTGTTGGCGCGCTTTTGCGCCAGTGGCATCAATGAGTTTGCAGACCACGAAAAGCCGCAAGACTTGAAAACCTTATCGACGAACCTCTACCGTCGTATTGCCCAACGTAAAACGTCCCCCTTTAAAGGGCTCGCGGATGACGAATACTTAAAGGCCTTAGCCTGGGGGAACGTCTTTGAGTCCGCGTTAAAGAAATTGGGTTACACCCAATAACGATCACGCGTTAATGCTTTCCCCTTTTTCGAAGCATTTCCCGCCCCGAGGGCCTCGTTGCCCCCTCGGGGTGTTTCTTTTTGAATTCGGGAAAACGCCTGAACAAGAGGCGTTTACGGTAAAAAACACCCTTGTTAGAATGAAACCAAAAGAACGCACGTAAAGGAGCCCTCCCTTATGGTTCGACTCACTCGTTTAAGCGTCGCGACGCTCTTGGGTTTTTTCTTATCGGGTTGCGCTAGTTTCAACCCCCAATACACCACGCCCGTCACGGTAGCCCCCAATGCGGTGGTGGACCCGCAGGATCGGGCGACAAATCAAACGCACTTTACGGAAGCGATGCTCAAAAAACGCTTGAGCGAGCTCCCACGCATGGTGCCCTATTCCCCGGAAGTGATTCGACATCAAACCGTGGTGGGTCGGGGTGACGTCGTCTGTCAGGCACCCCTTTTATTTCCTGAACAAAAGGTCAAAGACGCTCACGTTTATTGGGATGGGTCGTGTGAAAACGGGCGCATTAAGGGCGAAGGACGATTCCTTGTTCGGGGTCCCACAACGGAAGTTGACCTCATTTTTAATGCTGACGACGTTAAAGAGTCGCCCCTTCTTTTTACCTTGGTGGACATGCGCGGGCTTCGTTTAGGGGCTGGGCGCTTAACGATAAAAAACGGCACCATCACGGAGCGCCTGACGAATTTAAGTCGCGTGAACCAGCAGTTTAAGTACTTCCATGAGCAAACGCTCGAAGGACCCCACTCGATCTACTACGTCCATGACGTGGTTACCGATACCGAGTACCTGAACTTTTGCACCCCGCAGGTTTGCGGTTTTCGTCTCGCCAAACAAAGTGCCCCAGACGACGCTAATTGGCTGGAGAGTTACCTCACAACGCAGCCTAAGGGGGACCAACCCGTCATTCGGTTGACCCCCACGATTCTCGTCTCCGTTAACCACGGGGTGCGCGCCACGTGGGATGGGAAAACGGAGGTGACGGTGGAGAAAGCCGCTCGCAACCGTATTTTGACCCCGGGGCGCGAGAGTTTAGAAACCATTGACCGAGAAGGAAATCGCTTGCGTGAGGCCGCGAGCATTGCCCAACGCGTCATTGATCGTGCCCAAGCGCAAAGCGCGTCCCCCTTCTCAGGCGTCACGCTTGAGTCCTATAAAAAAGGCTCTTTTGAGTGGATGAATGCCTTTAAAACCTACGTCAAGCAAACGTTGCCGAGGTCTTAAATTCGTCAGAAAAAAGCCCGCGTGAGAATCCATCGTTCTACGCGGGTCTTTTTCTCTGAAGGCTACGGGGTGTTCTTGCCTGTACTCACAATCACCATCGTGGCACGCGGTTGACTGAAGATCCGTTTCGCCATCGCTTGAACGGCCTCAGGCGTCGCCGCCTTAAAGCGCGCTTCCTTCTTTGCAAACGCCCCTTCTAAATCGAGCCCCAGGACCACTTGATTTAAGAGGAAGTTCGTCCACAAGCGAGGATTCTGGCGCGACGCATTCCAAGCGGTGAGTTGCGTTTTAATCAAACGACTCAGTACGTCAGGCTTTACGCCTTGGGTTTGGACTTGCGTGACGATTTCATCAATGGCGGCTGTCACGGCCTCAACCTTGTCGGCATCGGTATCCACCGAAATCGAAAAGAGTCCATAGCCCCCATCGTGAAGGCTAGCGCGATAGCCACCTCCCGGGCTATAAGCCAACTGACGTCCTTCTCGAACGGTTTCACGTAACGCCTCACGAATGACCCCTGCCAAGAGTTTCGCCTCAAAGCGGTCATTGTCGCCCGATGCGTCCACGGGCGTATCAAAGTGCCAAGCCACCATCACACGGGCTTTGGCAAGGTTGTCGCGTGGCACCTCAATCACGCGTGTTTCGCCCTCTGGGAACTGCGCCGCACGTCCCTGGTACTGGGTTGTAGCGGTGGTAGGCGCTAAGTCGGAAAACACGGTGGCAATTTTTTGGGCCATCGCTTTGGCATCAAACGTCCCGGTCACCAAGAGCGTGCGCGGCCCCGTCTGGCGCGTCATCTTCAAATAGTCTTTAACCGCGTCATCCGAAACGCCATTGAAGTCCGCCACCGTTAACGCTTGAGAGCGTCGGCGAGGACCTTCAAAGAAGGGAATGGCTTCATAGTCCGTGACGTGATCGATATCGCGGTCTTTATCTTTTTCCTCCGTCGTGAGGGCGAGAAGCGCTCGTTGACGGTCTTCCGGGAAAAGGGTCGGATCCTTAAAGGCCGTTCGCACCCCTTCTAAAAGAAGGTCCACTTCCGTGGGGGCAGCGTCCCCCGCAATGAGGTTTAACTGTTCCCCAATCACTTCACGAATCGTGACCCCTTTAAAACTAAAGATGTCCATGGCGTCTTGGTGACGCAAGCGCCCGGGGCCATGTTCCGCCATTAAGCGTTCCGCAACAAAGGGAACCGTAACGGCGTCGTCAGGCAAGCCTTGCAGCCCTCCCCCAAAGCCCAAGGTCACCGTAATACGGTTCTTTTCATAGTGAATGGGCATCATCACGACGTTAAGCCCGTTTTTGAGCGTCATCGAGTACGTCGTAAAGGTGTCTTTCCCCGTCCCAAAGGTCCCTTCCTTTAAGGGCGGTGCCTGAACTTCGACGGGTTTCGGCAAATACGGAAACGCTGCTTTTGTTTCGGTAAAGCCCTCTGCCGTGGCGTTTTGTCGCGCTTGGGTCCACGCGTCAATGACCGCGTCACTCGTCATTCTTTCGGGCGCAATTAAACGGATGCGCTCAACCGTGGACGTCAAGCTCGCTTTCAAGGCGTCGTTCACGTCCTTCAAACTAATCGTCGGGATAGCTTCATCAAAGAGCGATAAATCCTCGGCGTAGGTCGTTAACACCGAGCCCGAATTCACGCTTTGTAAAATGGCTTCCGCCCACTCGCGGTTGGTGAGCCCCACCTCTTCTTGGGCCGCGGCCACAAAGTGTTGGCGCAAGGTGTTGACCACCGTATCCATCTCCTCCTGGCTAATCCCTTGGGTTTCGAGCCCCTTTAAGAGGTCCGCAGACTGCTGTAACGCTCGCGTAAAGTTCGCCTTATCCGTGACAAAGGACATCACGGTGTTGGGCGACGGGTCATGGCGCCAATTGTTGACAAAGCCCGCACGACGCCAAAGCGTGGGATCCATTTCCGTCAAGCGCGCAAGGCGACGGCTCACCGCTAAGCGACCAATCAAGTCCACCAATTCCAAACGGCGGTTGGCTTTGTTGTCTGGCGCCCAATCACGCGGGAACATCTGCACGTAATTAAAGATGTATAAGGGGTTGTCACGCTTTTGAACGAGCGCTTGAAGCCCAGGCTTGGGGTCAGGCCCAAAAGAGTCCACCCAGGGCAAGGGTTTGGCGGGGATCGAGGAAAAAGCGTCCGTAATGAGACCTTCAACCGCCTTTTCGTTAACGTCCCCCGTGACAATCACCACCATGCGACCCGGCACGTACCACTTCTCGTAATAGCGACGGAGATCTTCAGCCGTGAAGGCCTTGATGGTCTTTTCGTACCCAATCACGGGCTCGGCAAACTTGTGATCGGGCCACATGAAATGGCTCCATGCCAACCCCAAGGTCATGGCTTCACTGTCGCGCGCCTTCTTTTCCGCAAGGATAATGCCGCGTTCTTCGTCGACTTCTTCAGGCAGAAGCGTCATGCGATCGGCCATATCGCGAAGAATCGAGAGTCCATCTTTAATCGCTGTTTGGTCGCTCGCCGACAACTCCAACGTGTAGACGGTTTCGCTCGAGGCGGTGTGCGCATTGGTGTCACCCCCAAAACTCATCCCATGCTTTTGAAACCAGGGAATCAATTGCCCTGGGGGAAAGTTCGTGGTGCCATTAAAGGCCATGTGTTCGAGATAGTGCGCGATCCCTGCCTCGTCGGGCGTTTCCATGTAGGCACCCGTTTGCACGTTTAACCACACGGAGGCACGACCCTGAGGACGTTGGTTTTTCAAAATGACATAGCGAACCCCATTAGGTAACGTCCCAAAGTGCGCACGATCGGAGGCTTTTAAGTCCGACTTGGCATGCGCAAAGGTGCCGTCATACCAGGGGAGTTCTTGAGCGAAGGCGCCCCACGACGTCACACCTAACCAAGCACTCAAAAAGAACGCAGTGAGGGAAGAGGAATTCGTTACCATCGGGTTGGGTCCACTAATGAAAAAAGAAAAAGAAGAAAAAAGACGACGTCCCCGAAAAAGAACGTCGTCTGAAAGTTTACCTGCCTTCGGTTGGCTTCACCTTAAAGGGATTCACCCAAGGGTAAAGACGTGTAACGGCAGGGCGATTCGCTTTAGAACTTCGCTTCCAAGCCCACCATGAATTGGCGACCCACACTCATGTGACCGGTAGCGCTCGCCGATTGGCTCTCGTTAATCAGATTGTGGTTATCAAAGAGGTTCGTGATATCCACGGTGGCCGTGAGCGTTCGATCGCCCTTCTTGACGAGCACCGCACGCAGATTTAAGTCCGCATTAAACCAGTGGTTACGATGCACCGTTTCATAGGTCTTAAATTGCGCACCGGCCGGATACACACGCACTAAACGCGAGGACGCACTTTGCCAGCGTGCCACCAAGCTCGTTTGCAAGCGCTCATTGAAAAGGCGGGCATCATGGCGAAGCGTCACCGTCCAGGGGATGTTGAAGTTGGAAGCGGGCAACGCCGACACATCAACGAGTTTCCCATCGAGCATGATTTTCCCTTCGGAGACCATGTCGCTCCCTACCGAGAAGCCATTGGGGTTGTTGCCCGTCACCTTGGCGTAGGTCACCCCGAGCGTGACGTCATGCGCGCCCCAGGTGGGATGCTCTAACCCTTTCTTCCAGGTCAAGGTCACGCCGTCATAGTCAGACGTCCCCTTGTTGTTGTAGACAATCAAGCCATCACGGTTATATTCCGTCGCGATCTGACGGCGATAGGCACGACGCTGCCACTTCAAGCTCGTGGTCCCGATCGTTTCACTCGCCCATTCGCCCCCTAAGGTGACTTCATTGACATAGGGCACCTTTAATTTGGACCACACGTCGGCGTACTCTGGTTCCATAGAGTGGGATTTCGTCCACGGACCTAATTGGTTGCCGTTTAATTGACGTTTGTAGCTCGTCATGGACATATCAAACCCGAGCGCTTCCGACATGGCGGGGCCATCTGCATAACGGGCCACGCCGCCGGTCATGGTAAAGCGTTGATCGTTAAAGAGGTCCACCTTGGTAAAGAGGCGAGGCGACAAGGTGGTGGCCTTCATGATGGAGTCGTGCTCGAGACGTAAGCCCGGTCGCACCGTAAAGCGCCCCCACTCCATACGGTCTTCCAAATAAAAAGCCGCACGCCAATAGTTGTGATCCAAGGTTTGGGGGTGCCATTCATACTTTTGAAGGGCGTACTGTTCCCCCGCGATAATCCCGTCGGTTTTGTCGCCCGTAATCGAGGCAGCATTTTGGCTATCGGGTTTAGCAAACGACGTATAGCCTTGGTCTTCGCCGGTGATCTTGTCGTATTGACCTTCAAGCCCCACCGTGATGTTATGAATGAGGCCACTTCCAAAAGGCGAGAGGCGAAGTTCGGGCTTGATACTCACGCCCTTATCTTCGTAGGTTAAGTCCCCGTGTAAGCCTTCTTTGCCTTGGGCTTTGTCGGTCCAATTCATGTAACCACCCGGCACGTTTAGCCAGGTGTACGCACGGTTGAGGCCGCCCGCGTCGCGCGAGAGCGTGTGGCGCTTCAGTTCGCCCGAGATATCCACTTCCCCGTAGGGCAATTCCCCCAGGAATTCAACCTGAGCGGTCAAGCCCCCACCTTTATTCGTCCATTCGCCGTTGAGGTTGTCGCTCGCAAAGTAATGCCCTTCATAGGGGGCATAGATGAGGGTCCCCGTGAGGTCCCACCCGGCTTGCGTGTCGGTGGCCAAACGAACCATGAGGTTATCGTTATAGCGACGGTTCTTGTGGTTCCCGCCTTTTAAGTTCGACTGGGTGTCATAGACACTTTGATGCCGCGAGAGACTCACCAACCCCAAAAGCCCAGTGGAGCCCAATGGCCCTTCTAAGGTCGCAAAGGTAGACGTCCGGCTAAAGCGATGCGCAAACGGATGGTCCGATGGCGTCCCAGCGGCTTCAGGGCTCCCCGGCACATAGTGCATGCGGGTGAATTTGTCTGACGTGTAGCGCACCCCTACGGACCCATGAAAGGCTTTTTGCGGACGACGAAGGCGCGCATCAACAACGCCCCCGGAGAATCCCCCAAAGGCCACCGGCACGTCAGCGTCATAAACCTGAATGTTGGTGAGTAAGTCGTCATTGACCATCAAGGCCTCCGGGTTCCCAACGGGTTCCAACCCGAAAGTAACCACACTTTCCCCATACCCCTTCGGGTTAAAGGGATTGTCGTTATTGAGCCCGTTGATTAAATACGTGGACTGCGTCGGGGTACTCCCCGCAATCGAAATTAAGGGCGAGGCAATATCGGCCTGATTGGTGGCGGCGCGGCTATTGGACGAAAACTGAATGGACGAGCGATCACGCAAGGCATCCGTGACGGTGCCCGTCGGATTGGGGCTCACCTCCAACTGACGGCGGGTGACGTCGATGCGGCCCGTTTGTTGGGCCTGACCGGTGACTTCAATGGTGTTGAGTTCAAACACCGGGGAGTCAGCGAGGGCATTTTGGCTCAGTGCAACAAGCAAACTTGTCACCAGGGGCGCCACCGAAAACGAGGGTGGCATGCCCTTTAAAAGGCGGGGATAAGCCATGGGTTTCTCCTTAAAACAAAGGCGTTGTTCCTAATCAGTAAGGGGTCATTTTTTAGCGGAACAACGGGGGTCTTTTATGAGGGGCTAGCGACGCAAAAAGGGTCAGTTTCTTTGTCGCTTAACTGATTTAAAGTGTACCCAAAAATTAGACACTCGAACTCCGCCAAAAGAACACCTCCTTTCGGTAAAAACCCTTGTCCCCAAGGCGTATCGCCGTTATGAATCAGGGAGCGTTCGTTGGAACCCCCTGCCCTCAAGCGAGCGCAACCCCCCAGGGAGCGACGGCGGGGCCTCTTTGGCCTTTTGCCTGAAAGCCAGTCTCACACGATCACCCACAGGGTTTTCGTTAGGCCAGAAAGATTTTTTTGCGGTTTTCCTCGGGTTTAGGGAATCCCCTCGATAGAATTAAGGTTTGTCGTTTTTCCTTGGTTTCGATACTCAACACGGGGGTGTCCGTCAACCAGGGCTTCCCTCCCGCAATTTCGTTATGGTTTTTGGTTTTTTCTTGGGCGCTGCGGCCTGCATGATTTGGGGTCTCGTCTATGTGATCCCGCTCATTTTGTCGGACTTCAGTCCCCTCTTTATCGCCTTTGGTCGTTACTTGGTGTTCGGTGCTTTTGCGGCTGCCTACTTGGCCTTTAACCGCCAGAAGGTGGCAGCACTCACCCGCTCGGACTGGAACATTGCCATTCAGTTTGGGTTGATTGGGAATTTGCTCTTTTATTGGGTGCTCTCTGAAGCCGTGGTGCGTATTGGGGCTGCTATGACGGGGATCTTTACGGCATGCATTCCGTTGGTGGCGTCCCTTTGGGTATTAGGAACCGAAAAGCGTGACCGACCGATCGACCCCAAACTGTGGGTGTCGTTAGCGGTGATTACCGCGGGGTTGGTCTTCTTAAATGTGGAGCGCGTGCAATTCGTGATGGCGCAAACGATGGAAATGGCCGCGTCCACAACGTCAGCGGACATTCTCTTTGACTACACCTTGGGCGTACTCTATGCGCTGGCTTCCGTCGTCATTTGGAC
>JAHHRF010000068.1 GCA_020025955.1 Sutterella sp. | reverse complement strand
TTGGCGTCCCTACGGGGATTCGAACCCCGGTACCCACCGTGAAAGGGTGGTGTCCTAGGCCTCTAGACGATAGGGACCCTAGAATCTTTAAGTGGTGGAGGTAAGCGGAGTCGAACCGCTGACCCCTTGCATGCCATGCAAGTGCTCTACCAGCTGAGCTATACCCCCTCCGTTTGGAGAGAATGAAATATATCAGAAAAAACCCGTGTAGGCAAAAGTCAAGGGGTTCTTCCGTTATAAATACCCTATTTACGGTATCTCAAGGCGAAAATCGATCGGTTTGGGTGGGGAAATTTAGACAAAAGCACCGCGTCCTCCCTCCCTACCCCGTCCTTAAGGGCTTCCCCACTATACTCTTAGGTAGCGTTTGGGGACGGCCTTGCCCTCCCCCTTGATTGATGCCCTTTTTTCTCTAGGTTGCCCATGACGGATTCGATTCAGCCGCCTGAAACCCCTCGCCTCAGCATTCGTGGCGCGCGCCAGAATAACCTTAAAAATTTCAATTTGGATATCCACCTGGGTGAGTTCACCGTCGTCACCGGGCTCTCGGGCTCGGGGAAGAGTTCGCTCGTCTTTGACACCCTCTACGCCGAGGGGCAGCGCCGCTATGTGGAAACCTTTAGCCCCTATGCGCGTCAATTCTTGGATCGCATGAATCGCCCGCAGGTCGATGCCATCGAGGGGATTCCGCCCGCGATCGCCATTGACCAAAATGGCTCCGTTCGCACGTCGCGCTCCACCGTGGGGACGATGACCGAACTCAATGACCATTTAAAGCTCCTCTTTCAAAATGAGGCGACGCTCTTTTGCCCAGGGTGCGCTCGAACGATCGTGGACTTTACCCCGGAGAGCATGGTCAATGACCTCTATCTTCGCTTAGAAAAGGCGGGGAAAACAACGGCACGCCTTTATGTCACCTTTACGCTAACGGTGCCCAAAAACCTCCCCTTGGAAACCGCCAAGGACGGGCTCTCGGCGCAAGGCTTTACGCGCTTTTTAGCAGACACCCCCACGAAAACGGGGACGACACTCACGGTCGTGGCGGACCGTTTTCGCGCCGATCGCGTGGAGTCGCACCGCTTGTTGCAAGCGCTCACCACCGCCTTAGAAAAGGGGGCGGGGACGACGCAGCTCTATATCGAGAATGACGCAGGCGAAATGGAACCCTTCGCGCAATACCGCGAAGGGCGGGTCTGCGGCGAGTGCGATCGCACGTTTAGTGCACCGAGCGCCTCCACCTTTAGTTTCAATTCGCCTTTAGGGGCGTGTGAAACCTGTAAGGGCTTTGGGAAAATCTTGGCACCTGACCCGGCGCTTGTGATTCCCGATCCCTCTAAGACGCTTGCCGAGGACGCCATTAAACCGTGGTCCACAAAAGCCTTTCGTGCGTTTTATGAAGAAATGCTCTGGCACGCTAAAGCCAACGGCATTCGTACGGACGTGCCCTACGCGGAACTCTCCGACAAAGAGCGCCACTGGCTCTGGGCGGGGGATCCTGCGTTTTCGGGTCGTTGGACGCGCGAATGGTATGGGATTGAGCGCTTCTTTAAAAAGCTCGAAGAAAAGAATTACAAGATGCACGTGCGCGTCATGCTCTCGCGCTATCGCTCGGGCTTTACCTGCCCCACGTGTTTGGGCGCCCGCTTAAAACCTGAAGGCCTTTGGTGGCGCTACGGGAAAGCGGATGAGTCGCGCACGCCCCAAACGCCCGGCTACTTCTATCCCGCGGGGATGGCGATTTCGGAAAACGAGTACCAGGCACTTCCCGGCTACCACCTCCACGAATTGATGGAACTCTCCATTGATCGACTGCACGACTTTTTCTCAAAGCAGCAAACGGCGTCTCTGGACGAAGCGCATGCACTACTGCTTCGCGAAATTCTTGCGCGCCTTACCTACTTAAAAGAAGTGGGCTTAGGGTATTTAACGCTCGACCGACAAGGGCGCACCTTGTCGGGGGGCGAAGTGCAACGTGTGAGTTTGGCAGCCGCCTTAGGGACGTCGCTAGTTAACACCCTCTTTGTGCTCGATGAGCCCAGCATTGGCTTACACCCGCGCGACACCGATCGCGTCAACCGCGTCATGCGTCAGTTAACGGAAGCAGGCAACACCTTGGTCGTCGTGGAACATGACCCCCAGGTGATGCTCGCTGGCCAACGCATGATTGAAGTGGGGCCGGGCGCAGGGGCCGCCGGCGGCGAAATTTGCTTTGATGGGACGACCCGCGAAGCGTTAAATGCCAAAACGCTCACGGCCGACTACTTAACGGGTCGCAAACAAGTGGTGCGCGATGAACGCGTCACGATCACGCCCACCACCCCAGCCATTCATGTGCGGGGTGCCAAAGCCCACAACCTCAAAAACCTGCACGTCGCCTTCCCCACGGGGGCATTGGTGGCGGTTGCGGGGGTAAGTGGCTCTGGGAAATCCACCTTAGTGGGGGACATTCTGGTGCCGGCCCTCCGACCCGACTTAAAGAAAGCCCTCGCCCACGATTCGGTCGATGCGCCCCGCTTTCATGAGGTCATCTACGTGGACCAGAGCACGGTGGGGAAGACGAGCCGTGGGAACCCAGCGAGTTACCTCAAGATCTTTGACCCCATCCGTCGCCTCTTTGCCGCGAGCGAAGACGCGCGTCAGCTGGGCCTTCAATACACGGACTTCTCCTTTAATACGGGGGAAGGACGTTGCGCGACCTGCTCAGGCACGGGCTTTGAAGAAGTCTCCATGCAATTTTTGTCAGACATTTTGTTGCCCTGCCCCGATTGCGAGGGGACGCGCTACAAAAAGACGACCTTGCAAGCGCACGTCACGTTAAAGGACGGGAAGCGCTACAACATTGCCGAGGTGTTAGACCTCACAGTCGATGAGGCAATTGACGCGTTTGCTGACTATGCAGTCATTCGCGACAGTCTCAAGGTGCTCTCCGACGTGAGCTTAGGCTACATCAAGCTGGGGCAACCCTTAAACACGCTCTCAGGCGGGGAATTGCAACGCTTGAAGCTCGCGAGCCACTTAACGGAGGTGGCCGCTGCCGGCACCCGACGCCTGCGTCGCTCGCTCTTAATCTTTGACGAACCCACCACCGGGCTTCACTTTGACGACATCGCCAAACTCGTGAAGGTCTTGTCGCGTCTCGTGGCTTTAGGCCATAGCGTCATCGTGGTGGAACATAACCTCGACGTGTTAAATGTCGCCGACTGGATTATTGAATTGGGGCCCGAAGGCGGTGACAACGGGGGCGAATTGCTCTTTACGGGAACGCCCGATGAAATCACGCAAATGGCGCACTCCCCGACAGGGGTGGCACTTAAAGCCTGGCGCCAAGCACTCAATGGCGAAATGAGCCGTGAGAGTTTCTTTAACCTCCCGCCCTTGGTGACGCCTGAGCGTTTAGAGGCGCCCACCATTCGTGTGAACAAAGCCTTTGAACACAACCTCAAGGGGCTCTCCGTGGCGATCCCCCGAGAGCGCTTTACGGTAGTGACCGGTCCCTCGGGCTCGGGGAAATCGACCCTCGCCTTTGACATCCTCTTTGCCGAAGGGCAACGCCGTTATTTGGAAAGCCTCAACGCGTATGCCCGCTCCATGGTGCAGCCGCCCCCTATTCCGGATGTGGAAAGCGTAAAAGGGATTCCGCCCACCGTGGCGATTGAACAGCGCACAAGCCGTGGGGGCTTACGCTCGACCGTGGCCACCATGAGTGAGCTCTGGCACTTCTTACGTTTAGTCTGGGTGAAGTTGGGAACGCAATATTGCCCCACGTGCCATGTGCCCGCCGGACGACAAACGCCTGAGGCCATTGCCAAAGCCATTACGGATCGTTTTGAAGGCGAAACCATCACGCTTTGCTGGCCGTTGGCTTTGCGTCGCAAAGGGGCCTTTAGGGCAGAGATGGAAAAGCTCGGCAAAGACGGCTACACCACGCTTCGCATTGACGGGGCGTATGTGAGCACCCGTGAGCGTATCCCGAAGTTAGACCTTCACAGTGAGCACACGATTGAAGTGCCCGTGGGGACCTTGCGCGTGGCCACCGACGACGTGACCCAGCTTGAACTCGCCCGCCTCATTGACGTGGCGCTCACCGCGGGGCTCGGCGTCATGTTTGCGGGCCCCCATAACCCGTCGGCAGAGAATACCTCCTTTAAGGGGCGCTATGACGCTTTTGTCTCGGATGTGTCGCTCGCGCTCTTTTCCACGGAAGCCGCCTGCCCCGTGTGCTCCACGAGTTTCCCGGAACCCACGACCAAGCGCTTTAGCTATAACTCCTCCGCGGGGGCCTGCCCCACGTGTACGGGCTACGGCGTGATTACGGAAGCCATTCGTAAAGCCCAGGCCAAAGACGAAGCCTTTGCGAGTGAGCTCTCCGCGTCGGCCGCCTCAGGGCGCAAGGGCGAAGCCCTCGAAACCTGTCCCACGTGCCAGGGTGCGCGTTTAAATGAGGTAGCGCGTGCCATCCTCTGGAAGGGCTTGAGCATTGTGGACGTGGGTGCCATGACTATTCGTGAGTGCAAAGCGTTCTTTGAGGGGCTCACCCTCACGGATCGCGAAGCGCAGATTGGGAAAGATGCCCTCGTTGAAATCCAAACGCGTTTGGAATTCTTGCTCACCGTGGGGCTCGATTACTTGCAGCTCGACCGTGGTGCGCCCACGCTCTCGGGCGGGGAAGCGCAACGCATTCGCTTGGCGGCGCAATTAGGGAGCAACTTAAAAGGGGCGTGCTACGTGCTCGATGAACCCACCATTGGGTTACATCCCCGCGATAACGCCATGCTGCTCGGCGCCATTGAGCGCTTAACCCAGAAGGGCAACACCTTGATTGTGGTAGAGCACGACGAAGAAACGATTCGTCGTGCCGACTACGTGCTCGATATTGGGCCAGGCGCCGGGCGTCGTGGGGGCGAATTGATGGCGCATGGGACCTTTGAGGATTTATTAGCCTCACCCACGTCGCTCACGGGGCAATGTTTGCGTGCGCCCTTGGTGCATACGGGTCGCCCTGAAAAGCCCTTTAACCCCTCGACGGACCCGCAGATCACGGTGCACAATATCCGCCGTCATAACCTCGACATTGACCGCTTATCGGTGCCCTTGGGGCGCTTGACGGTGGTCACGGGGGTGTCGGGCTCGGGCAAGTCCACCCTCACCCGCGATGTGCTCTACGAAAACCTGCATCGTGCAGTATCGGCAAAGAAAGTCGCCCCAGAATGGGCGTGGGCCAGTCGCGTAGAAGGCTATGAGCCCGTGAAGCGCGTCTTAGAGGTCGACCAAACCCCGATTGGGAAAACGCCTCGCTCGTGTCCCGCCACCTACATTGGGTTCTTTGACAAGATTCGTGAGCTCTTTGCCCAAACCACGGAAGGGCAGATTCGAGGCTATAGCGCGAGCCACTTCTCCTTTAATACCGAAGGGGGTCGCTGCCCCACGTGTAATGGGCAAGGGATTCGCACGATCGAAATGGCCTTCTTGCCAGACGTGAAGGTGGAATGCGAAACCTGTCATGGGGCTCGCTTTACGCCCGAGATTCTGGCTGTGACTTGGAAGGGGAAAAGCATTGGCGACATCCTCACCATGGACGTGGACGAAGCGGTGGAATTCTTTGCGAGCCAACCCAGCATTGCGCATCCCTTAAAGATGCTCCAAGACGTGGGGTTGGGGTACCTCACCTTGGGTCAACCCTCGCCCACGCTCTCGGGCGGCGAAGCGCAACGCTTAAAGCTCGTCACGGAGTTGAGCAAAGTGCGCGACGTTGACATGGGTCCGAAGGTGCGACGCTCACCCCACACGGTCTACGTGCTCGATGAGCCCACCGTGGGCTTACACATGAGTGATGTGGCGCGCTTAATTGAGGTGTTAAAGCGCTTGGTCGCGGCCGGCAACACCGTCATCGTCGTGGAACACAACCTCGACGTGATGGCCGAGGCCGACTGGATCATTGACCTTGGTCCCGAAGGGGGCGCCGGGGGCGGTCGCGTAATGGGGGCTGACACCCCAGAGGCCACCAGCCACCGAGCGAGCCCCACGGGAGAGGCCTTAGCCGCCTTCTTGAAGGTGCACCAATAAAACGAAAACGCCACGCAGCTCGAAAGGTTGCGTGGCGTTCTTTTTGAACGAGTGTCCGTTAACGGCGTTCTACCTTGTAGATGGCGAGCGCCGCCACCAGGAGCATCGTGACCGTGGGCATCATGCTCATCACGATGGGCGAGAGACTCGTTAACGCCCCCAGATAGGTAAAGACGTTATTGAGAACGTAGAAGACGATCCCAATCATGATCCCACCGAAGATACGAATGGAGGTGCCGCCGGCTCGTGCATTCATGTAGGCAAAGGGCAAGGCCAACGCCAACATCACCAAGGTCGCGAAGGGATAAAAGGCTTTACGCCAAAACGCCACTTCTTCCTTGTCGGTGACCTGTTGGTTGTTCTTCAAATGCGTGATGTAACGACGCAAGTCCAACATGCTCATTTCATCAGGACGCGTGGTGAGCACCCCGAAGATATTGGGTCCGAGCTTGGAATCTAACGGATAGGTTTTGAGTTCCGTGCGCTCAATGCGACCCGAGACCTTTTCAGCACCTTCCTTCCAGACGGGGTAGGTTAAGGTGACCATGTCGGACAATACCCAACCCGCCTTCTTGTCATAGGCAGCCGACTCAGCACGCATTTCACGCAATAAGCGCCCGTTTTGGTCGTATTCGAAGAGCTGCCACGGACCCGTTTCCAGCTGGTTATCCGCCTTAACGTACTTCACGTTGATGTAGCGCGTACGACGGTTTTCTTCCCCTTCATGGATCACATCACGCAACCACACGCCAGAGCGGTAGCCGCGCGGCGTAATGGCATCCGACTTATAGGCCAAGGTCTTCAATTCCAAGCTGTAGCGTTCAGCGGGCGGCGCAACGACTTCCCCAAAGAAGTACGTGAGCCCCACTAAAAGAAGCGCCGGGAGCATGATCATGGAGACCAAACGCTGGGGCGAAAGGCCCGAGGCACGCAATACCGTGAATTCCGAGGTCGAGGACCAGTGCGAGAACGTGTAGACCCCACCCAAGAGCGCCGCTAAGGGCATCACTTGGTAGATGCGTAACGGGATAATGAGCCCCGTGAGAATAAAGGCTTCCGTGAGGGTGCGGTTCTTGCCCACATGACCCAATTGCCCGATCAACTCGAAGAAGGCAAAGAGCCCCACGAGACCGAGCAAAATAAAGAAGGTCGAGAGCAGAATTTCAATACAGAAACGTTTCGTGATTACGGTCATGCTTCACTCCCCTTCAATTCGGAGCGAAGACGCCAGAACCACGACGTGGCCCACAGCGGGATCCAACGCATAAAGAACACCCAACGAATAAAGAGTAAGGACACGACCAGTGCCACCACTCCATGCAGGCTCAAGAGCCCTAAGAGGTAGGACATCGCCCCCTTCTCAACCCAGCTCTGCACAATGGAGATGCCGTTTAAGTAGAGGATAAAAACGAGCCCCGCGGTAATGAGCCCAAGGCTGCGACCAGCGCGCGGACGCGAGCACGATAAGGGAATGGCCATCAAGGCTAAAAGAATCGTGGCAATCGGCCAGGAGAGGCGCCAGAAAAGCTCAGCTTGGTGAGCCGGCGTATTCAAGGCCATCAACACTTGGGTAGGTTGAGCGGAAATCTTGCTCGAGGCAAAGTGAGAGTCCACGCGTAAATCTAAGCGCACGCCATATTGACCGAATTCCACCACGCGACCGGCAGCCGTCAGGTTAGCGCTCTCATAGCGTCGACCGTCATTTAAGACCACATAGCGGTCACCGTCTTCATTGATTTCGAGGTTAGCGGTTTTAGCCGTCACAACAGCCGTCTTATCACCACGCGTTTCGGCGACAAAGACGCCTTTCACATTTAAGTCCTTATCCAAGGAATCAATGAAAAAGACACGCTTGCCGTGATTGGTTTCAATAAAGCGCCCAGGGGTCAATAAGCTCACGTCGTCACGTTGACGGAACTGTTGACGCACTTCTTCCGTCTGGGACGTTGCCCAAGGCGTCACCGCCATGGAGAGGATCGCCACCAATAAGGTCATCGGGATAGCAAAGCGCATCACCGGTGAAATCCACGCCAACAGGGAGCGAGCCCCCGAGGAGAACCAGACAGCCATCTCGTTATCGTTCCAGGCACGCAGAAGCGTCATCACTACGGCGACAAAGGTCGATACCGTGAGGAGCGGCCCCAGGTACTGCAGCGCGTTATAGAGGGTGAGTTGAGCAATCGTCGTATTGTCGATGCTGCCCCCAGCCGCTAAGGCCAGGATACGAACCATCCCCACTGCCAGCACGATCGTGAAGAGTACGGTAAACGCACCACCAACGGCATTGGAAAGTTCTGAAACGAATGAGCGTTTGAAAATCATGTAAACGAGACGTTAAGGGGTACGGGTTGCACCCTATAGGTAATCTGTTGATTTTAAACGAAAGTGCTCAAATCCGAAGCCCCTTTTCCACACCCATCTTATTAACAAGCAAGGAAGGGCCTGTTAATAACTTATCATTTTCTTGGACGATATTTCGAAGGAATCCCTTGTGAGAGAAGGATTTTAAGTTCTCAACAAGTGACTTTTGATAAGGTCGATTTTTGTGAATAAGTTTTCAAAAATCCCCTCTAGCCTGTTAATAACTTTTTAAAAGGCCTGTGGCACATGAGACGGCGAGGCAACAAAACACAGAAGGCATTTCGGCGCCGGAAAAAGCAAAAACCCCGACCACTTTCGTGATCGGGGTTTGTGCAAATTGAGAGCCTGGCGATGTCCTACTTTCACTGGAAATACAACCAACTATC
>JAHHRF010000007.1 GCA_020025955.1 Sutterella sp. | reverse complement strand
ATACGCGCAACCGGCGATCCGCAGCGGGGTAGCTTTTAGCTACCCCATTTTTTTTTGGCCTTGCAACGGGTTGAGCGACATCATTCGAGCACAACAGCGTGATATTTCAACAATTTCGTGTACAATAATCAATAGCTGTCTCGACGCCTCTACCTTCCCGCTGGGGGAGGATACGCGCAACCCACGGGACATGGTGGCGCGGCTGTTGCTAGCCCACCCCTTAAGGGCAACGCTTTTTAGCGTTGCCCTTTTGGTTTTTTGTGCTCGTTAATTGCCATAGGTAACTCTGATTCGATTTGTTAGGTTGTTTAGGGTTATCGATAAACATTCGAAAAATCATAAAGTTAGATTTTGACCTTTATCAATACGCCCAATGTTTTGCGCCCTTTTCGTTCTGTCATTAAGGCTTTTTGCGGTATCTTAAATGGCGTGACAACCCATTAATTTTGTGTCTATCTTGTGTGAATGGGTTGCCTTTTTTGAGGGATCCGTGAATGAATAGTGATGCTGAATATCTTTCTCCTGAGGCGCAAGTAGAGCGTCTTAAGGCACGTGGGCTTGAATTTTTGGATGAAGCGGAAGCGTTACGAATGCTTCCTAACATTGGCTATCATCGTTTGAATTCATACCTGAGGCGATTTGAGTCCAGTGGAAAGGACCTTAAACGCACCTGCGCTGGTGTTCGTTTCGAGGACGTTATGCGCGTCTATCGATTCGATCTTCAGCTTCGAAGCCTGATGCTCGCAGGCCTTGAGGGTGTTGAGGTCGCCGTCCGATCGATGTGGATGGATGAACTATCCAAACATTATGGGAAGTATGCTTACCTGAACCCCTCAATTTTCAAAGATAAGAAAGCGCACAAGCAGAGTTTGAAGAAATTGCAACGCACTGCCGAGGCGTCTTATTCGCTCCACCCTGACGTTTGCCACTGGAGAAAGTCACATCCAGCGTCGAGCCCGCTCCCCTTCGGAATGGTGATTTCATTAATGACTTTCGGCGAACTTTTGCGATGGATACGCAATACCAAGGCGACCTCGTGTCGTATTCAGGTTGCTCGTCGCTTAGGGTTTCCTACTATCCGAATAATGATGGGTGTGCTGTGCTCGCTTGTTATGGTTAGAAACTGTTGCGCTCATCATGAACGCCTTTGGGATCGTCGTATACGAACGGCTCTGCCTAATATTCGCAAGGGACTCAAGCGCCCGCTTCGCACTGTGTATGTAGCTAGCGCCCTCGAAGCGGATCGCCGACTCTATAACTACATCTTAATGCTCAGCCATTTAACGCAGCGCCTAACTCCCGACAGGGCGTGGACCGCACGTATGATTACGTTACTCTCTGAGCTACCAAGAAAGCAGCTTCGAATCATGGGCTTCCCAGACGATGTGAGTTATACGGACATTTAAAAACAAAACCCCAGTCACTTTTAAAAGTCACTGGGGTTTATGGTCTATACCGAATTAGAAGCGGAAATCACGCTCACCGGCTTCGATTCGGATTAAACGCTTGGCACTGGCGGCACGGATCTTTTCGTGCACAACCTTCGGCAACTCACGTTCAATCACGGCTTCACCGATTTTGCGCGTCTCTGGACGGGCATAGTCGCAGAGGTATTCCTTAATCGTCACGAGGGCGTTGGCCTGACAGTACGTGGCGATTTCGCCGGTCTTGGCAAATTGCATGAAGCGGTCCCCGGTGCGCCCTGCTCGGTAGCAAGCCGTACAGAAGCTCGGCAAGTAGTGATTGTCTAAGAGCCAATGTACGATCTCGTCCAAACTACGACGGTCACTGGTTTCAAACTGTGCGGTGTTTTCAACTTCGTTGACGTCCTTGATGGTGTAACCGCCCACCGAGGTACGCGACCCACCCGAAATCTGGCTGATGCCTAACTTCAGGGCGCGCGTACGGATGTCCTGGCTTTCACGGGTACTCATGATCATGCCGGTATAGGGCACGGCCAAACGGATCAAGGCCACGATCTTCAAGAAGAGCTCATCGGGCACGGCATTACTAAAGGTCGACGGATCAATGTCGTCAGCCGGGCAAATACGCGGCACCGAAATCGTGTGCGGACCCACGCCCCAAACGGCTTCTAAATGCTCAGCATGCATCAAGAGCCCAACGAAGTCGTAGCGATACAGATTTAAGCCAAAGAGTACCCCTAAGCCAATGTCATCAATCCCGCCTTCCATGGCGCGGTCGTGCGCTTCCGTGTGGTAGTCGTAATCGGACTTCGGGCCCTTCGGATGCAAGGCCTTGTAGGTTTCCTTGTGATAGGTTTCCTGGAAGAGCTGATACGTCCCAATCTCAGCGTCGTGGAGCTTCTTGTAGTTTTCCACGGTGGTCGCCGCAATGTTGACATTCAAACGGCGAATGGCGCCATTTTTATGCTTGATGCTATAGATCGTCTTGATGGACTCAAGAATGTATTCAATCGGGTTGTGCTTGGGATGTTCCCCTGCTTCTAAGAGAAGACGCTTGTGACCCAAGTCCTGAAGGGCGATGACTTCGCGCTCGATTTCTTTCTGGTCGAGCTTCTTGCGAACGATCGTCTTATTCTTGGCGTGGTACGGGCAATAGGTACACGTATTCACACAGTGGTTCGACAAGTAAAGGGGCGCAAAGAGCACAATGCGCGTCCCGTAGATGTGTTCTTTCACCGCGACGGCCGTATCCAGAATTTTCTGATTCATATCCGGCAAGTCACACGCTAATAAAAGCGCCCCTTCTCGGTGGGTTAAGCCTTCATAATTGGCGGCCTTTTTAAGGGCGGCCTCAATGAGTTCGCGGTTGGATTTGTTAGCGTCTGCCCAAGCCAAGGTTGCTTCGATTTCTTCGTGGTTAATGAAGTCTTCGGCACGGCGTGATTGGGGGTTGTACACGACAAGTTTCTCCTAGGGTCTATGTTGGCGTATTGCGTAGTGTACGACGATCAAACGTCGTTCGACTAATCCGTATGGGGGATATATTTGCACTCACTCCCGTTGCCACTAGGGAGAGTTGGGGTTTGAGGAATTTTTCATCTACCAACTTTTTATTAGTTAATGAGAATGACTCCGTTTTAACTCGCAACTACAGCACACTTTTAGTAGTAACCCTGAAGAAAAGTCGACGCGTCTTCTTTGATCGTGGCGCAATCCCTTGTGGGGCTAGATGGTTCAAGTTCTTGAAGAGAATCGGTCAGGGTGCCTGACCCTCATGATGTCGATTGGGTTCACTCGCAGGCCAAGTGAAAAAGTCTTCCCTTTTCTTTCCAACGTTCTCCTCTTAACTCACCCAGACAGGCCCCTTCTTACAAAATCGATACAATTAGAGGACGCGGGATCGATTCGCACTATAACGTCGATCCCTTCTTTATTCCTCCCTTTCTAAGCGTTATGCGTATCCCTAATTTATTTAACCGCGAAGGTCGTTTGGGTCGACGTGGATTCTTACCCTATTACGTGGCCTTTATTGCGGGCTTTATCTTTTCTGCCTTTGTAGTGAGTGAACTCTGCCAAGCCTTCCCGGAACTCTTTTTAGAGAAGGTCGGTGAAGAGGTGGTGTTGAACTTCAATGCTGAGGCCGTCTTCTTTATGGTGAGCTTGCCCTTTTATATGGCGCTCTTCTTTGCTGGGATGCGTCGCTGCCGTGACATGGACATTGCGCCCTTCTTTAGCGTCTTCTTAGCCATGCCCTATGTGAACCTTATCTTTGGGCTCTACTTATGCTTACGCACGGGAACGCCTGGCAAGAACCAATACGGTTATCCCCCGCTCAACTAATTGAAGCGTGACTCCAGAAAAGATGGAGACCCGACAAGACCCCGCACTTCACCGTGACGGGGTTTTTTCATACACAAAACGAAGCGGAAACGGACCTGCTCTAAAATGGCATCTTTACCTTACCCACCATCCACGCCCTTTGGGCGAACGCTTAGGAGCTCCCGATGTTGAAGATTCGTACGACCCTTCTCTTTACGTCAACCCTGTTGTTAATTGCCTCGCCAGCCCTGGGGTATTTCTACGGGAGCGGAAATCTCATTGGCTTGTACCCTACTTTTAATAACATGACTCCCTCGGCGCCTTATAGTCGCGACGAATACAGCTTCAACCGCTATCGTGACGAGGTAAAACGATATGTCAAGGCCGCCGAAGAGTATGTCGACAATGCCAATAACGATATCCGTCAGATCCAGGACGCTAAGTCCGACGCGATTGATAAAGCCAACGCTGCCGTGAAGCGATTTAACGACTGGGCCAGTCGCGGTTACTAAGCGATAAACTTGCCACCCACCCCGCACTTCACCGTGACGGGGTTTTCTTTTGCCCTCTGAAAAGTTGCTGAGCACGATTCTTATGCCGTGTCAAACCCGCTAACTTTTGCTCCGCGCTTTTTACAAACGATGAGTTTGGGCGTGATCATGCGTTTGGAGACCCTAACAACCGTTCCCGGCGTCCTTATCCTCATGAGCGGTCTGTATGACCCCCTAACCCTCCTCTTCGACGCCATCTGCTTTCAGGAGGCTCTAACGGCCTCCAGAACCACACTGCCCTCCACTTTTTAGTGGATTTTCCACCTTCCTTTCGGTTGCACACCCCATCCACTTTTTTCGCTTTTCTTCTCTTTTTCGATTTTTTCGAGGTTCAAATTTTTACCATTCGACTACATTTTTGTAGCATGGCGAAAAATCCAAAATTTCATCTTTTTGAGCAAATTTGTGAATTTTGAATTTCACTTTCAGATTTCTGAACGTCAATTCAGAAAACTATAAAAGCCCTCTTCGGTATTTATTGATGTTACCGACTGGGATGTAATGTAGAAATCAATAAAAGCACCGTCCGCAATGAAATAGACTCTAAATAATAACCAACCGTACTTCGTCGCCTGAGTTATTCAAAGTAACCTAACAGGATTCTGGATAGATGGATGTAGTGTGAGGATTGTCTTCTTCTGGAATTCAACAAAAGCCCCTGACGGGGCTTTGGGTCGGTCGAAGAGTCTGTTTCAAGATGGTGGGTAGTGAAGTTCAAAGGCTCGTTGCTTTGGCTCTGATGAGCCTTAGAAAAGCGGTTTAACGGACTTCTCAGAGGTTAAATTGGGCTGGAATTGTTTTGATGAAAGAAGCCTTACGCGTTGCGCTGCGTTGCTCTCGTTGTTCGTATATTTGCGTCCTAAAGTGAGTTCTTTTGCTCTTTTGAAAGGCAAAAAAATATCCACCGGGCTTATCTTTCCAGGTGGATATTGAGTGGGTTTGATCGGCTTTTCTTGAATGATTTAAATTGAATTTTTGGCTTTTAATGTTTGTATTTCGTCAGAATTCATTTAGAAGAAATCACATCTCAAAGTCTTTTGCAGCGTCTTGCATGGGCTTTTCATCACGGCGGTCATACATCGAAGTTGTTGCGATATTCGCGTGTCCCATCATGTTTTTTACCGTCACAATGTCTACATTTTTGTTAAGTAGTCGCGTCGCAAAAGTACGTCGTAAATCGTGTGCAGAGGCTGAAATTTGGCAGGCATCCTGCATTCTTTTGGCGGTGATGCGACCCACTGTTGAAGGGTCAATGGGGTGGGTTAAATCCAGTCGTCCGTTCTTGTACAGGCGCCCAAAAAGGCGTCCAGGTTCGGTTCCACGGTAGGTGTTGATCCACGTGTTTAAGAGCGGTAAAACGGCGTCAGGTAAAAATACACGGCGCTCTTTATTGCCTTTCCCGATTAACGTAAAGGATTGATTTTCTTGAGAAAAATTCTCCCAACGAATCTCGGTGACTTCGGCTCTACGAAGCCCACAGCCCAGCATTAAGGCGATCATCAGACGGTCTCGGCACCCATGGATATCCGTGGTGTCGCAGTTCTCCAGAAGGGCTCTGCTCTCCTCTGGAGTAATGGAGCGGCCGCTCGGCAATCGATAGTATTTACGCCCCTTGATCGCATTGATTCGTAAGTAATTTTCGTGCGTCATCGCTTCCGCTAGCCACGCGGTTTTCGCCACCCCTTTGAGTGCTGCCAAATAGCAATTCGTGGTGGAGGCCTTGCGCCCGTTGGCTTCTAGCCCTGTCATAAAGGCCAAGATGTGTTCCGGTCGCATCGCGCCCCAGGCGCAATCCACAAGGCTCGTATAGCCCGCCCAGGCGGCAAATACGTTGAGTTTAGAGGCCATGGACTTGCGACTCATCGTGCTCTGTAAGGTCGCTAAATACGCTTGAGCTGGGTTAACGCGCTGATTTCCTTCATGTTTTTGAAGGGAAAAGGCAGGTCCCTCTTCGCGTTCAATGACCGTTATGGCGGTTGTTTCCGTCATCGTTTTAGATCCTAAGAAATGTTCTTCTTAAATTATAACGCACGATAATGAACATTCTACGACGTTATTCTTCAAAGAATAAAAATCCCCTTTTTGAGAGAAAAATGCATTTAAATCGCCTAAATTCGCACCGTTAATCGCTACGAGCGCAATTGATGGAATTTAAATGCACGATTTCTCATATAGAAATCGCTCAACACCATGTGCCACACTGTTTGTAGCGAAATTGCGAACTTAAATTCGCATTTTTCAAAGTCTTTCGCTATCAATCTTGAGCTTTTGTCAATGATTGGAGTAACTCCAAGAAATTGTAACAAGCGGGCTGAAAAAGTTAGCAGGTTGAAAAATTCGGGGGGCTCTCCTCGCACACTTTTCAAAAGGGAAAAAATTTTGTAAAAACACGGAAAAGTTGCCAAAAAGTGACCGAGCCCTGGAGTTAGCCAAAGAAAACGCCGCAAAGACCGGTCTCACGCGATAAAAGTTAGGAGATGGTGTATTGAATGAAGAAAATGGTACGAGAGCCTTCTACGTCCCCTTGGACGCCCCTGACCGTCACTTCGGTTGGACTTTGATCGTTTCACCCTTGTCGTGTCATGGGTGCGCTGCTTGTACGTTCTGTAAATGCCAGCTCGTAAAAGTAAGGAGACCCCTAGGTGTTCGCGTTTTCAGTGGGGCGCTTTCTTCTCCTTACCTCGCTTACCCCTCTTGCCTACCCCCTCTACGTCGAGCGAAATAATGGCGTCTTAAGGGGTATCGATATAATTAAAACTTTCCATTGCTAATCCATAAGGACCGCTTTCCATGCACGTAAAACAAACGAAGACGATCTCGACGCTCTTAGCCTCGCTCATGCTCTCTTTTATTGGCTCGAGCGCCATCGCCGCTGACTGTGAGGATTTGTTTACGATGAAGGACTTCGATAAGGCCTTCCCCGTGTGCAAGGAAGAAGTGAAGACCACGACGGAACCTCGTGTGCAGTACGCCTTAGGCTGGATGTACGAATTGGGCTTTGGGACGGAACGCAATTACGAAGAAGCCATCAAGTGGTTAACGAAGGCTGCTGACCAGGGCAATGAAAAGGCCCTCATCAACCTCGGCATCATGTACGGGAACGGCTTAGGTGTTGAAGAAAATATTGAAAAGGCTGTGGACTACTTCACCCAGGCGGCAGAGCTTGGTGACGTGGCTGCACAGTTTCACTTAGCCATCATCTACTACTCCGGCAAGAACATTAAACAGGACTATGCCAAGGCGTTGGAACTCTTCAAGATGGTCGCCCAAAACGGTGACCCCACGGCGCAGTACAACATCGGTGTGATGTACGAAAATGGGCTGGGCGTGAAAAAGGATCCAGTTGAAGCCCTCAAGTGGTTTGAATTAGCCGCTCAGAAGGGTCACGGCCAAGCGCAGTACGCTTTAGGTCAGCGCTATGCCCTGGGTCACCAGTACGCCAAGAATGACGTCAAGGCCATGGAATGGTTTGATAAGGCTGCCAACAACGACGTCGGTGAAGCGCAATACGAAATGGGCCTCATCTATGAAGCCGGTACCTTAGTGAAGCAAGACTTGGCTAAAGCCAAAGAATGGTTCGACTATGCGTGCGACAACGATATTGAACCTGCTTGCAAGAAGTTAGAGGCTTTGAAGGCGACGAAGTAACCCTTCGGTGAAGACGCTACAGGGCATGAGGACACGATTCTCATGCCCTTTTCTTTTGCTGCACAACGAGCAATAAAAGAAAACGGAACCTCATTGCTGAGATTCCGTTCGCTTTCTGGAATGACAGTTCTAGGTTAGAACTTCACTTCCAAGGTCACGTTGTAGTTGCGGCCCGGCGCATAGAAACGCTCTAAGCCTAAACCTTGTCGGTCGACCACGTTTACGCCACTATACGGGGTGATCCCACGGACGCTGTCCCAATGCTTGTAACGCTTATTCGTGAGGTTATAAACCCCAGCACGAACCGTGACGTTCTTCTTGGGCGAGTACCAGCCGTAGATGTCAAAGACCGTTGCTCCCTTGGTGACGTATTTACGGGGGGTAATCTTGTAGACTTCTTGCCCATTGACTTCAATGGGACGACCGTTTGCGTCTCTAACCGGGTCAAACAAATTGCGGTGGAGCGTATCTTTGGGCTTCTTCCCTGCCGTATACGTCGCACGTGCATAAAGCCCGAAGCGTTTCTGCGGATCTTCGTAGTCAAGCCCCGTGACAACCTTCATCGGTTGGATGGAGAGTAAACTCAACCCATTGCTCGTCTTACCCTTCGTGTAACCAAGAGACCCCATCAACTTAAACCCCTTTAACGTATCGTCAAGGGTATCCATATTGAAGGTGCCGCCCGCTTCGATGCCGTAAATCGAGGCCTTCTCTAAGTTAACCATGAAGTTCCTGGGCTTCGTGGGACACCAGATTCTGTCCCCAAAGTTATAACAGGCACCCGTGCGTACTTTGTCTTCATCTTCAAACAAGAAGTCCTTATAACGGGTGTAATAGGTGTTCAGGTTTAACGTCCCTACCTTATGGTCGATTTGGAGGAAAAGATTGTGCGTTAAGCTCTTTTCAGGTTTGAGGTTGGGATTCGGATACCAAGCCCCCATCGTACGGTTGTCGAAATGAAAGAACAATTCCGTACTACTGGGGTTGCGGAACCCCGTGCTTAAGCTATAGCCGGCTTTGATCTTTCGGTCGACTTCAACATCAACGCCAAGACTAAAGGCGTGATTTAAGTAGGCCTTGTTTTCAATGACCACATCGTCAGGAACGGCAAGACAACCTTCCGTACATTTCGCATTAAAGCTCTTAATGTGAATGCCCGTGCGTTCTAAGCGAGCCCCTAAGTGAACCCCGACAACGCTGTCGTGGCCCTCAAAGAGTTCAGGCTCGTAGAAGATGTCATCACTTAAGACAATGCCCGTGTTGAGCGTATCCGCCGGACGTTGAATCGTATACGTGTCGGGGGAGTATTCAAACGGCGGGAACTCATTGAGTGGCTTGCTGTCGACGTTGATATTCTTAAAGCGACTCAGACTCGTGTAGAGACGCGCCCCGAAGTTGTGTTCCCCATAAAACTCAATCGGTGCCGACTCGGCTTCTGCTTGCAGGCGGTAGAACTGGGTTTCAAATTTACGATTTTCGTTTTTACGTAAGTAGCCATACGGGTAATAACAAACATCTGGGCGGTCCAGATACGGGCACTGTACTGCACGGACAATTTTAGTTTCGCCCGTTTCAGTGTAGCTCTCCGTCCAATAACGGTTGTCGTAGGTATCCGTATCCGCGATGGTATCAATCTTGGAATATTCACCCGACACCTTGACCTTGTTTAACACCTCTCCATAAGGGGCGTAGGTGTAATCAAGCGTTGCGGTATTACGCTTCGTTGTGTCGGTGCCCACCAAGTATTCGTCAGACTTTTCGCGGGTGTGGAGTTGTTGTGTGCGTTCGTAGTGGGTTCCATTCAGGTTTAACCCGAGCGAATGCGCTTCGTTAAGGTAATAACGGAATTTCCCCAAGTAGGAGTGCGAGTTGTGCACTTCAGGATCGGGGTGCTGCGATTTGGATCCGCGGTCTTCTATGCCACGCCCGTTACTCTCCAATTCATGCCCATGACGGTGCGAATAAAGCAAAAGGGCCGAAACGGAATCCGTATTCCAGGCGCCCGATACGGTCTTCGTCCATTCACGATTCTTCGTGGCATAGCCAATACGACCCAAGCCGCCGAAGGTATTCCCATCTTCGACAATATCCTGAGCGTTTAAGGTACGGAACCCTACCGAGCCACCAATGGCGCCACTACCCGTCTGAACCGAGTTGGAACCACGATCAATACTGATCGAGGAAACCAATTCCGTATCCACGGTTGGGCGAGACGAATTCATTTTCCCGTAACGGGCGTAAAGGGTGTTTTCTTCCGAATCCGGCAAGCTCATGCCGTCAATCAAGATGCCAACGCGATTGCCTTCGACACCGCGCATAGCAAAGCCTTTGCTATAACGCCCTTCTTCTCGAAGACCAAAATCTTGTTCGTAACGGGCCAGATCGCGCATATCGCGAATCATTTCACGATCGATGCGAGCGCGAGAGACCGTTGTGGTGGCGGGAGCGTGTTCGGTGATGGCACCAGCCGAGACAGTCACGTCATCGGTGGTGACGACTTCGGCATGCGTCATGCTTGTCATGAAAACAGCGCACAAAGCCACGCCTAATTGCTTGGGAATGAGATGAGCCATGAGGTTTCTATGGGGATAAAGGCTGGGGTAGCCTGATGTCGTTATCGTTTTGCGAAAATTCTAAAAGAGAATCATTCGCGATAATCCGCAGTTTACTGAGGCGCTTTGAGTATATCAAACGGATAGATTTGAAAAAACGACGATAAGTAAGGGTTCTATCCTGTGTAAGGATTGTGTTTAAGAACGCCGTTCTACGTTCGAAAATGACTTCAAATCCTTGATGAGAAAGGCGAATTTGTGTTGTTAATGGGCTTGGCGAGAACGCTATCGACTCCCCTAACGCCCTTGATTAGGTGATTTCCTCAGATCGCCTAGATACTGTTGTGAAATCTCGACAATCCCCGCTTCTTCTTTTTGTGTATGACGCGCCTTCTATTGCCCGTCAATCCAGCAAGGTCACAAGTATGACTTGCGTTTCTTCTATTGGCTTTCTGCAATCCCAAACGAAAAAAACGGAACCTCATTGCTGAGATTCCGTTCTTGTTCTGGAAAGGAAAGTTCTAGGTTAGAACTTCACTTCCAAGGTCACGTTGTAGTTGCGGCCAGGCGCGTAGTAACGTTCGAGACCTAAGGCCTTCGTGTCAAGCTTGGCAGACTTGGAGTTTTGGTTAATGCCACGCAAGGCATCCCACGTCTGATAGCGCTTGTTCATGATGTTGTAGACACCCGCACGAATCGTCACGTTCTTCTTGGGCGAATACCAACCGAAGAGGTCAAAGACGTAAGCGGCCTTGTTACGCCACTTGGTGGGCGCCGTCGGGGACGGAATACGCCAGTCATCGTTCACACGAATCGTGTCACGGGCTTTCTTTTCACCCAAGTACGTACCGCGAGCATAGATCCCGTAGGTCTTGCTGGGATGTTCGTAGTCCAAACCGAAGATCACCTTCAACGGCTGCACGGCTAAAAGCCCTAAGTCGTCGTTGGTGCGACCCTTGGCATAACCGACCGAGCCCACTAACTTGGCACCCTTCAACTTCTGGTTGAAGATATCCAAATTCAAGGCGCCGGAGGCTTCCACGCCATGCAAGTAAGCGGACTCTTGGTTCACCATCATCATGGTCCAAACGTTACGCATACCACCGCCGGCGTCATAGACCACGCGATTGCCTTCCGATTCAAAGAGGAAGTCCTTGTAGTCGATCTTGTAAGCGTTCACATTCAAGTGACCGATGCGGTTATCCACCTGAACGAAAAGGTTCTGGGTCAAGCTCTTTTCAGAGGTCAAGTTCGGGTTCGGTAACCACGTCCCCGACCAGTTAAAGAACGAGAAGTAGAGTTCGGTAGCGCCCGGATTGCGGAACCCCGTCGCAATGTTGTAGCCCACCTTGTACTGGTGGTCCATTTCGACGTCGATCCCTAAACTAAAGGCCTTATTCAAGAAGGACTTGGGCACAATCACCTTCGGGTCAATCTGCTGACAGGCGTGGGAACACGGCGCATTTAAGGGCTGGGGCTTAATCTTAGAATGCTCTAAGCGCGTCCCTAAACGCACGGCAACCGTCGTATCGTGACCGTCAATGAGTTCCGGGTGGAAGAAGATATTGTCAGAGAGCACAATCCCTTTATCGACGGTGCGCATCGGGCGCTGAATCGTATAAACGGAGGTGGCCCCACCTAAATAGTCTTCGTTGATGTTCTTAAAGTCTTTAACGCTGGCAAAGACACGACCTTCAAAGTTGTGCTCACCAAAGAGTTCAATGGGGGCGCTCTGCGCTTCCATCGTAAGGCGACCCACCTTGGTGTTAAAGCGACGATCCTTGTTGTCGTCGATTTCACCCTGGTTCCAGCCCATCCAGCCAGAGTCCAACAAGGTCGTCACCGCCTGGGTGTCCACCCAAAGGGCTTCCCCATAGACCTTGACCTTGTTTAAGTAATCACCATAAGGCGCATAGGTGTAATCCAACGTGCCCTGATGGCGTTCCGTCGTATCGTTGGCAAACGCCCAGTTCTGGAAGTCGTAGACGTTACGCGCATCCATTTCACGGTTCATCTTGGAGCCGTTCACGTTTAAGCCCACGGAATGTTCGTCATTAAAGCGCTTACGCAACTTTAAGAGGTAAGAGTGCGTGGTCTTCTTCGTGGGGTTCGGATGCTGAGCCTTGCTTTCGTAGTATTCAGGCCCTTCCCCTAAGCTCTTCGTTTCGTGACCGTAACGGTGCGAATAAAGGGCCAAAGCCGTCCAAGAGTCGGTATTCCAAGCCGCGGACACGGTCTTTAACCATTCACGGTTCTTGGTGGCGTAACCAATACGACCCAACGCACCAAATTCTTTCCCCTCTTCGACCACATCTTCCGGACGCAAGGTGTTAAACATCACGGAACCACCCACGGCACCACTCCCGGTGTTAACCGAGTTGGAGCCACGGTCGATCCCAATGGAGGACACCAATTCCGGATCCACCGTCGGACGCGACGTGTTCATGTAGCCATAGCGAGCGTAGAGCGTGTTGTCTTCAAAGTCCGGCATGCTCATGCCGTCAATGAGAATACCCACGCGGTTGCCTTCCACCCCGCGCATGGTAAAGCCCTTATCGTAACGACCTTCTTCTTGGAGGCCCAAGTCCTGTTCGTAACGCGTTAAGTCACGCATATCACGAATCATTTCGCGGTCAATACGCTTACGGCTAACCACCGTACTGGCGGGGGCATTTTCGGTGATGGTGCCCGCGGAGACGTTAACTTCGTCCGTGGTCACAACTTCGGCGTGGGCAAGACCCGTGGCGAAAACCGCGCACAAGGCCACGCTTAATTTCTTAGGAAAGAGATGAGCCATGAGGATTTTTTGGGGATAAAGGCTGATGGGAGCCTGGGGTTGTTATCGTTTTTGCGAATAATCTAAAAGAGAATCATTCGCGATACTGCGCAGTTTACTTAGGGCATTTCGTCAAATCAATGTAATTGATTTAAAAAAGCGATTAAGAATCAGGGTTCTATCCAATCTCCCATGGGGTATGAGGCCCTTCTTTTGGTCTCGAAGGCCCGATTGGAGACCCTTAGGCAATCCGTGAAGGCCTGCTCTAAGTGGAGGTTAAGCGTGTTTTGTCCAATTCTCTCTGCTCCGCTCTTACACAAAATCCTGTGTATGACGGGGTTTGTTGTGAAATTTCTACAACTCCCCTCTTCTTCTTTTTGGACACGGATTGGATCAAAAATTTCTTGTACTGCTCGCTCCTCATGAGGAATTGGCGCCAAGACGCTATACCTTTCTTTCGTTTAGGCAACCCAAACGAAAAAACGGAACCTCATTGCTGAGATTCCGTTTCGTGTGGCGGGGTGCGCGTTCTAACTTAGAACTTCATTTCCAACGTTAAGGAATAGTTGCGACCAGGCGAGTAGTAACGTTCTACCCCAAGGTTACGACGGTCCACGGCGTTAACATTGCTATATTCCGTAATGCCGCGTAACGCATCCCACGTATGGTAGCGCTTGTTGGTGATGTTGTAGACACCAGCTCGGATCGTCACGTTCTTCGTCGGACTGTACCAACCGAACAAATCGAAGACCGTGTAGGCCTTGTTGAGCCACTTATGCGACACCAAGTCGCCCGGTTCATATCGAATGTCCGCCGGTAAATTACGGTGAAGCGCTTCGTTAGCGTGCTTACGACCCGTATAGGTCATACGACCGTAAATCCCGAAGGTCTTGTTGGGATGTTCGTAGTCAAAGCCCATCACTGCCTTAAAGGGCTGCACCACCAAGAGCTTCATCCCTTGATCAGTGTGGCTCTGCGCGTAACCCACTGACCCCATTAACTTGGCGCCCTTCAACTTGGCGTTGAAGACGTCTAAGTTAAGCGAACCCGAGGCTTCAAACCCGCGGATGGAGGCGCTATCCAAGTTCACCATCTGAAGCGTGTACTTCTTGTCATAGGGGGGATTGCGACCCGGGATCTTCAACCAGAATTCATCCTCATACAAGAAGTCCTTGTAGTCGATGTAGTAGAGGTTGAGGTTCATCGAACCCACACGGGTATCCGCTTGCATGAAGAGGTTATGCGTCAAGCTCTTTTCCGGTTTCAAATCCGGATTCGGACGCCAGTTCCCGTAAGGATTATCGAAGACGAAGTAGAGTTCGGTCGCGCTCGGGTTACGGAAGCCCGACGCTAAGCTATAGCCCACCTTCCACTGACGATCGAGCTCATAGTCAAGCCCAAAGTTAAAGGCCATGTTGGTAAAGGACTTACGCACAATGCGACCCGGTTCAATTTCCGTACAAGCACGCGTACACTGGATCTGCGGATCCTGCGGCTGGTGGCTCGACTTTTCAAGGCGCGTGCCCAAATGCATCGTCACCGTGGAGTCATGCCCCTTGACCCAATCCGGGTACCAACGGATGCTGTCGCCTACAACAATGCCACGGTCCGTGGTATCCATCGGACGCTGAATGGCGTAGACGACCGGGTTTTCGCCCGGCAAGCCTTGCGCCACTACGGGGTAAAGCGGATAGAAGTCCGAGTTATGGTTTTCAATGTGGCGCTTGCTCGCAAAGATGCGGGCATCGATATTGTGTTCACCGTAGAACTCAATCGGCGCGAATTCAATGGCGGCAGCAATACGACCGAATTCCGTCTTGAAGCGACGATCATCGATTTCTTGCGGCTTGCCAATGTTCGGATCCGAAGGGTTCCACTTGTTTTCGTAGAGTTCCGTCGTGATAGCGGTGGTCTCGACGCTCAAGAGTTCGCCCGAGAGGCTTGCCTTATTGATGAGCTCATCGTAGGGCGCATAGGTGTAATCCAACTTGCCAGAGTGGCGGGTGGACTTGTCCGTGCCGTATTTGGGACCACTAAAGCTGATACGGGTGCGTTCAAACATGTCACGGTTATAGAGCGTACCGTTTAAGTTAAGCCCCACCGAATGCACATCATTGAAGTGGTAACGGGCCTTGGCTAAATACGTATCCGACGTGTGCTTCCAGGGGTTCGGATGCTGCGACTTCTTGCCAAAGTATTCAGGACCGCGCCCCATGCTCTTCGTTTCGTGACCATGGCGGTGCGAATACAAAAGAATCGTGGAGAGGTGTTCACCCGTAAAGGCCCCCGAGACGGTTTGCATCCATTCACGGTTTTTGCTGGCATAACCCAAGCGCGCTAACGCCCCCCAGGTTTTGCCATCTTCAACGAGGTCTTCCGGGTTGAGGGTACGGAAGTTCACGGAACCACCCACGGCCCCACTCCCCGTTTCAACGGAGTTGGAACCTCGGTCTAAGGAGATGGAAGAGACCAATTCCGGATCGATCGTCGGACGCGACGTGTTCATCTTCCCGTAGTGGGCGTAGAGGGAATTTTCTTCAAAGTCCGGCATCGAGGTGCCGTCCAACAAAATGCCGACGCGGTTACCGTCGACGCCACGCATGGCGAAACCCTTGTTGTAACGACCTTCTTCACGAAGGCCAAAGTCTTGTTCGTAGCGAGCGAGGTCACGCATGTCACGGATCATTTCACGCGCAATACGCTTGTGACCCACGGTGGTCGAAGCCGGGGATTTGTCGGTAATGGTGCCGCCTGTGACGTTGACTTCATCAGTGGTCACGACCTCGGCGTTGGCAACGCTGGTCAAAAAGACCGCGCACAGTGCCACGCTTAATTTCGTAAGAGAGAGTTGAGTCATGAGGATCTTCTGGGGATTGAAGGCTCGGGAGCCAGGTTGTCATTATTTTTGCGAACACGAAAGAGAATCATTCGCAATAACGCCGAAGTCTACTGAGTCAATTTCGTGAAATCAATTAAATGGATTGAAAAAATAACCAACGCCTAGGGTTAAGTCCTATATCGAATGGGGCAATTTCGCCTCTGCCCCTAGTCATAACCGTGCATGAAGGCATTTACTGATGAGGCGAAGTTTCGTGGTGCAAATCGACAACACCTTTGTCCAAGACCGAAATCTTGCTTTTCTTTGATTCCCAGTGAAGACGGGGAATGTGTTGCGAAATATCGACACGCCTCTTCTCTTTTTTAGACACAACGCTCGTGGAGAGTTTCCCCTTCTCCCTGATGAATAACCCTTTTTTATTGGTCTTCGCATAAATGTTGGGGACGTCCCTCCCTCTTGAGATAGCCCCTCGTTTTCGAAAGGGGTAGAAGCTCTTCGAATGGGTGCCGTTCCTTCAACGTGGCCCTGCGTCATTCGTTAGGCTTTATGCGCCCTTTTCGCCACCGCGATGGGGGTCCTTTAACGCCCATTTCCTTTGGGGAGAAGGCCTCAAGAAGCGAGCCAAAGGAAAGCAACGTCCCTGACGCCTTCCTTCTTTTTTCCATAGGCTTCTCCCACCATTCGTTAAAAGGAAGGACTGTCGCCTCACCCCATGGCGTATTTAAGGGTACCCACAGGGGTTTATTCCTTAGTTTTTATCGTAAAAATTTCCCGTGCGCTCAGCGGGTTAGAGGCCTATTGGGGTTATCTTGACTTGTGTCTTAAGCTTTGTATAATTCTTCATGCGCGAACGATTATCATTTATAACCCCTAAAACCCTAGCGTTCGTGTCACGCTTCCCTCTCTCTCAAAAGAACGACGGCGTCTTCTAGGCGCCCGCCTAACTATGTCTGAACACACCCCCTCCTCGACCAAGAAACCTAAAGTGGCGGCCCCGACCTTTGAGCAAGGCGCCCGTCAAATGAAAGAAGCCCTGAAGGATCATCGTCCGGAAGCCTTCTTTGCGAATCCTGAAGACCCCCTTCGCCATGCGTTTGCCGCTAAGGCCATCATTCACTCGGGTCCGAGTGGGATGCCGTTGATGGGAGATGAAGCCCGTGCGACGTTAAACACCGTGATCGATAAGCCGAGCACGGGTAAAACGTTGGCGTACTTCCACGTTCCGTTTTGCGAAACGCGCTGCCTCTATTGCATGTTCTATCAGAACCCCTTGGCGGAGTCCGCGAGCAAGCGCTACGCCGACGCCTTGGTGCGTGAGTTAGAACTCTGGGCCGATAAGCCCATCCAGAAAGATTCCAAATTCAACGCCCTTTACTTCGGGGGTGGCACGCCTACGGCTTTAGAAGCCAACGACATGCGTCGTGTGTTAGCGGCCATTCACAAGTACTTGCCGTTAACGAACGACTGCGAAATCACCATGGAAGCGCGCTTCCATAACTTTGGTGACGACAAGGTCGAAGCCGCTTTAGAAGGTGGGGTGAACCGTTTCTCGTTAGGCGTTCAGACATTTAACTCGGAAATCCGTCAGTCGATGCAGCGCGTTGATGACTTAGAAACGATGGTGCGTCGTATTGAATACTTCGCCAGCTTCAACCAAGCCGCCATTGTGACGGACTTGATTTACGGCTTCCCCGGTCAAACGCCCGAAGTCTGGGAAGAAGACTTAAAGATGGCCGCCTCCCTGCCGTTAGATGGCATTGACTGCTATCAGCTCAACGTCTTTGAAAAGAGCCCGTTAGCGACGCGTATTGCTTCGGGGAAACTCCCGCAGTCCGCGACGAGCGACCAGAAGGCAGAGATGTTTGCCCGTTCCGTGGAGTTCTTTACGAACCAGAACTGGCGTCGTTTGTCGAACAACCACTGGGCACAGGGCAACCGCGAACGCAACATCTACAACCACTACGGTAAGAGTGCGTGCGACTGCTTGGCCTTCGGGTCGGCAGCCGGTGGCCGCTTACATCAGTTGAGCTTCATGACGGATCGCAACCTTGAAGAATACTATCGCTTGATCGACGCGGGTCAGAAGCCGGCGCAGTTCCTCTTGGCGCCTAAGGCCAACTGGGAATTGCTCCGTACGGTCTCTGCCGAAATGGAATCGGGCGCCATGAACCTTCACCGCATGTCGGAGAAGTTTGGCATCAACTTGGTGAAGATGGCCGAGCCCATCATCAACCAGTGGTTAGAAGCCGGCCTCTTAGAAGAACGCGGTCAGTGGCTCGTGCAGACGGTGGCCGGTCAGTACTGGCACGTCACGATGGCGCAGCTCTTGGTGAATTGGTTAGAGCCCATGCTCCCTGGTTACCAAGATAAGACCGACGAATTAGCGTTTACGCACGGTCAGCCCATGCGTAAGCACGCTACGCGCCCGGCACCCAAAAAAGAAGAATCCTCTACTCCCTCTTTACTTAAGGAAACCCAACCGATGGATACGAAAACCACCGAAACGATTGACGCCGCTGCTCTCATGGCTTCGCTCTCTGAAGAAGTCTTAGCGCACCCCCACGTCAAGATGATGATGAACATGATGGGCATTGAAAAGACCGAAGACTTGGTCAACCATCCTGATGCCTTGAAGATGATCGTCGACATGGCGGCCGCTCACGGCGCCAACCCGGCAGCCAAGGCCTAATTCATTCATGAGTGTGTCCATGAACACCCTCCCTAAGCTCGCCCAGCACTATAAGGCGGGCTATTGGTCGGCGCGAGACCTCGTTTCTATCGGGGTCTTCGCGGCTGCGGCCAAACTCTCGAGCCTTTTAATTGCGCTCGCGGGCGGCGGGATGAACCCCTTGGGGTTGATTCTCAAAAATGCCGTCTACACCACTTTAATGATGGTGTTGATGGCTAAAGTCCGTAAGCCGGGTTCGCTCTTTCTCTTTACCGCGATTGGGCTCTTTGTGAGTACCGCCGTATTAGGGGGGAGTTTGACCCTGTTGCCGGGCGCCTTAGTGGGTGGCCTCTTAGGGGAACTCGCTGGGCTCCCGCGCACGGGCTTTACCACGACCTCGCGCATTATCCTGGGCGCCTTTATTTATGACGTCACCGCCAAGGGCGTGTCCTTAGGGATCTCGTACTTGTTCTTGCGTGAAAGTCCGACGCTCATGGACGTGGTCGTTCCCATTGTCGGGATCGGCTATTTAGGGTGCCTGTTGGGCCTCTTCTTAGGTTGGCGAATGTTAGGAGAATTACGGCATGCCGGCTTTATCCGCTAAATCACCTGCCAATCCCTTATCCGAGATTGGGGTGGGGTTAAAACTGGGCTTGGCGTTAGGTACGGCCATCATGACGTTGGCGATGAGCCGACCGATGGGGCTAGGCGTTCTGTTTGTCGCCTCCTTCGTTTATGTGCTCTTCTTAAAGCGCCCCCGTATGGTGGCTGCGCTCTACGCGGCCGTCTTAGGGATGCTTCTCTTAGCCGCGAGCTTGACGTGGTTCTTGCCCGCGAGCATGCGTATCTTTGATACGGTGTCGCTCCACACGTTGTTGGTGCCCTTTTTGCGTACCTTCACGATGATGAACGTCGTCTTGGTCTTGGCGATTACGGGGAACGTTGACGATTTGACGTCGTTATTGACGCGCCTTCGTTTACCGTTTTGGTTTTATCTGCCGACCTTGGTCATGCTGCGCTTTATCCCCGTCTTCATGCACGACGCGAAACAGATTCGTGAAAGCTTGTTGACGCGCGGTTGGGCCTTGCATGCTGGGTTTGTATTGCGTCACCCCATTTTGACGGCTCGTCTTATCTTCGCTCCCCTTCTTTTCCGTACGCTTCGCTCCTCTGAAAACTTAGGGATCGCGGCGGAATTAAAGGGCTTACATGCGGGCTCTCGCTTTCAATACCGTAAAGCCCGTCGTTTAAACCGCACGGAATTCGTCTTTTTGGCGATTGTCGCCTTAACGCTTGCGGCCACCTTTGTGGTGGATCGCCTCTGGGGTCACCTCGGGGTAACCGCTGGCGTCACGATGGCCTAAAGGAAGAAGGTTATGTCTGGAATTCAATTTAACAATGTGACCTTCACCTACGCCAACCGTGAGACGCCCACCTTAAAAGGCCTCACCTTTGACGTAAAGCCTGGCGAACTCGTCCTCGTGACGGGGGCTTCGGGCTGCGGGAAATCTACCTTGGTGCGCGTCACCAATGGGCTCTGTCCCCATCTCTTCTCGGGCGACGTAGAGGGCTTAGTTCGTGTCGGGGGTTTGATTCCGTCAACGACGACCATGAGCCATTTAAGCTACGCCGTCGGTACGCTCTTCCAGGATCCTGAAGAACAGTTCTTTGCCTTAAACGTGGAGGATGAAATCGCCTTTACGTTGCAAAGCCGTGGGGAAGCGGTTGATGCCGTGGAAGAGAAAACTGAGGAAACGCTCGCACGCTTAAAGATTGAAGACTTAAAAGGCTTGAGTCTTGCAGGGCTCTCCGAAGGGCAAAAGCAGAAAGTCGGTTTAGCCGCCATTCTTGCGGCCGGCCCCAAGGTTTTAGTCCTGGATGAGCCGAGCGCCAACTTGGACCCCGAAGCCGTTGAAGGCTTAGGCGTACTCTTAACGGAACTCAAAGCCCAAGGCTTCACGATTCTGGTCGTGGACCACCGTCTCTACTGGTTAAAGGACTTAGCCGATCGCGTTCACATTATGAAAGCGGGCGAATTCCACTTCACGGGCACGTTTGAGGAAGCCGCGGCCGCCGCCCCCTCGCACCCGGAATGGGGTTTGCGTGACTTCTTCGTGGAAGACGTTCGAGGGACGCTCCCGCGCGTGATGCCAGAGAACTTCACCGCTGAAGCCTCCGACCCCTTACAAGTGGTGAACCTCACCTTTGCCTACCCCGAGGCAGAGCCCTTATTTAAAGACGTTAACCTCTCGATTCCTTCTGGCATCACCGTACTGTTAGGTGAAAACGGCTGTGGGAAGACGACCTTTTCGCGCATCTTGATGGGCTTAGAAAAGTCTGAGGGCGACGTCATCATGAAGGGGCAAGTCTTAGACGCGAAGGCGCGTGCCGCGCACGTCGGTTTAGTGCTTCAAAACGCTGACCATCAGTTGAGCTTCTCGAGCGTTCGTGAAGAGCTTGAGTATGCCCTCCTGGGCTCACGCTTAGCCCAATCGCGTTTAACGCCCAAAAAAGGTGAAAAGGCGAAGGCCTTTTCCATGACGTTAAGCACCGAGGACCACGATCGCATTAGTGCGCTTTTAAATCACCTGCACTTACACCACTTATCTGAGCGTCACCCGCAGAGTCTCTCGGGGGGCGAAAAGCAACGTGTGGTAGTGGCAGCGGCTCTTTTAAAGGCGCCCGACCTCTTGATTCTTGATGAACCCACCAGTGGCTTAGACGGGAAAAACCGCTCTGCCATGGAAAAGGTTCTTCTTGAAGAAGCCCAATCGGGTCGTGCGATTTTACTGATTACTCACGATTTAGAACTTCTTAAAGTAGCCAATCAAGCGTTGGATGTGTCGCTCTTTTCGACCCGCACCCAACCGGCTACGCATTAATTTCATTAACCCACCCTCATAAGGACAATCATTATGTCGATTACTCGTGTCACCCCGTCCGAAGCGCAGTTAGCTGTGATCAATGAACTCATGGCCGCGCCCTACCCTGTGACCTTGGAAACCTTCGCCCAGCGCTTGGAAATGAGCCCCTTAGAAGCTGCTCGTCACTTGCCTGAAGGCGTGGTGGACTTTGTCTCGGGTGAAATCTCTGAACGTTTCGAAGAGGTCTGGGCTTCCCTTTGCGAATGGGAAAAGGCCACGCTCTTCATTATCCATTCGGGTAACGTCTTTGAAGTGAGCGCCAAGCTCTCCACCGGTAAGATCGCACGCGGCTACTACAACATCATGCATAAGGATGCGGTTGTGGGCGGTCATATCGCCTACGAATCCTTGTCCGCTTGTGGCTTCGTTCGTACCCCCTTCATGGGTCGTGAATCCTTGGCCGTGATCTTCTTTGATCGTGATGGCAATGTCGCCTTCTCCGCCTACGCGGGTCGCGAAAACCACCAGATCATTGAGTCTGTGAAGGCTCAGTTTGAAGCGGATGCGAAGCGTTTCGCTCTCTAATTCCGATTGAGTGCGTCGTCTTCCAGAAGAAGGGGACGCCCTCAAAAAAACGGTAAACGAAAGTGACCCGTCCCCAGTGTTTTCCTCTAGGTCTGTCAACAAAGGGAAAAAGACATGGGTCACCTTTGGACCAAGCACCGTACAATAAGTTCGTTTTTTCTCAATTGACCCCACAAGTCCGCCTTTCAATGCGGAGGTAACATGTTTGATTTATCTAACGTCGGTTATATCTACGAGACCATCGGCCCGGCTGGCATCGCTCTCATTTTCTTGGCGCTCTTCGCGCTCTACACGGCCATCTGGATGCTTATCTACATGCGTAGCGTATGGAAGAACTTCCGTCGTGATTTCTTGGAATTAGAACGTGGTGAAGACCGCTGCTTGAAGGACATCGATCCCTCGACCGCTAACCCCATGGTTCGTATCATCTACGAAGTCGTCACGACCCATTCCGACCATAGCAATGACGTTCGTGCCGAAGTGGGGTACCTCTTTTATCGCAACTTCAAGAAGGTTTCCAATGGCCTCAACTGGCTCAAGTTGATCAGTGTGGTCGCGCCCTTGATGGGGTTGTTGGGTACCGTTTGGGGGATGATTGACGTCTTCCAGTCGTTGTCTGACGTCACCAAGGCCCAGACCGACATTTTGGCTGGCGGTATTTGGGAAGCCCTTTTAACCACCGTGATGGGGCTTTGTGTGGCCATCCCGACCTTGATGGTCTACTACTTCTTGCTCCTTCGCTTCAAGGGTTTCCACATTGAAGCCATTGAGCACAGCTACCGCGCTTTAGAAGTGTGCCGTCAGGTGAAGTTTCACCACCCCTACTCCCCCTTGTCGGACGGTTTAGGCAAGCCCGCTGCGAAGTGCCCCATGGGTCACAGCCCGAAAGGTAATGAAAACGGGGGCGAATGATGAAGCCCGACGTATTCGATAACTTTGAGGACGACTTGTCCATCGACTTAACGCCGATGATTGACTGTTTGTTCATGTTGATCATCTTCTTCGTGCTCACGATGAGTTTCTCGCGTCCTGTGCTCGAAGTGGTGTTGCCGGAAGCGAAAAACGCGGAAGTCACCCGTGCCCGTGATGAAATCATGGTGGGCGTGAAGGCCGACGGCTCTTACTGGGTCAATGAAGAATCGTTGACGTTGGAAGAAATCGCCGTTTTGCTGGATTCTCAGCCCGAGAAGATCCTCAACATCTACATGGATGCTAAGGCCCCCTTCTCCAATTTCGTTAAGGTCTTGGACATCGCTAAGGTTAAGCGTGCCGGTCGCTTTGTGATCAGTACCGATCCGGTTAAGGACGCCCCCGCGGCCCCTCATAAGGAGGACTAACGATGGCCTCCCATGAGTCAAAATTCGCGAAACGCGTCGCCCGCACCTTTGTGGGCACGTTGGTCGTGGTTTTGATCGTGCTTTCAGCCCATCAGATCGTGCGTCAGTTCGCCGTTCCGACCATGCCTAAAGGCATTTTCCGTGAACAGATCGACGTCCCTGAAGTGCTCTTGATGGAGATTTACTCCAAGGTTGAGCTAATTGAGCATGTGGTGGAGCATAGTGATTTTGCGATCACGCCGCGCCCGCCCTTGCCGCCCAAACCTGAGCCCGAGCCCGAACCCGAAGTGGTTCCGCCCGAGCCCGTCAAGGTAGAGCCGCCCAAACCGCAACCGAAACCGAAACCCAAACCGAAGCCTAAACCTAAGCCCAAGCCCAAGAAGCCTGAGCCCGAACCTGAACCCGCTCCCGCTCCGCAACAAGCCTCGCAAGGGGCGGATGCCCAGATGGAAACGCAAAGTCAGCATGACGGCAATGCGCAAGCGGCAGGGAACAAGGAAGACGCTGTGGGTACGGACGATGTTCTCGCTGAAATCATCCGTGAAATTGAGCGTAACAAAGACTATCCCCGTAATGCGCGTCGTGAGCGCACCCAAGGGACCGTTATGCTTGAGATCGTGATTGATAATGCCGGTCGCATCTCCAAGGTCGACATCTTCAAGAAGCACCGTTCGCCGCTGTTGAACCGTGCTGCGGTTAAGGCCGCTAGGAAGTTGCTCGGTCGTGCGTTCCCAGGGGCCAAGCCCATGCATGTGCATGTCCCCGTGGTCTTCGCGTTGAAAGACTAACTTCTGTCTTTGACTTAAAGCCCTCGTGTTTTCGAACGCGGGGGCTTTTCTTTTATTCTCTGCGTTGGCTCAAAGGGCGGAGAGTTTTCTTCGTGAGCTCGACAGAATTTCCTACACTAATAGAAACGTACCTTTTCAGTCTCTTTCTTTCACGCGCACCATGAAAAACTTAAAGCTCTGCCGTCAATGGTATAAAGCCGGTGACTATCAACGGGTCATTGATGCCCTCGCTCCCCTGAAGCGTCTCCCCCCTGAGGGGACCTACCTCTTAGCGTGCGCCTATGCGGCAGGCGCTTTGCCCTCCGAGGTCGATCGTTTTCAAGAGGCGCTTGAACTCTTCGAAGAGGTCGAAGAATTCGAAGACCGCTTTGACTGGAACTTCTATCGTGCGTACGCCCATATGGCCCTCAATGAAGCCGCACGCGCCTTCCCCTTTGTCGAACAGGCGCTCGAGATTGAGCCCGATGATAAACGCGCTAAAGCGCTTCTTGAGCTCGTTCGAAATAACCTGGCGTGGCCTCGCTTTAAGGCGCCCTTCCGTGTGCGTGTGGCCGAGGCCTGGGCAGCCTTTGAAAAGGAAAATAAACGCCTTACTCAGTTAATCGCTGAGGACGAAGAAGGCAATAACATGGACAAGGTCATGATTGGCCTGAAAGAAATTCTTGATATTGCCTTTCGTGACGTTGAATTTGTGCTGGAATCGAACACGACGAGTGATGAACTCTGCCTCATCCTCAGCCCCGGTGAGAATCCCGCCAAGGTCTTTCCCCTCGTTTACTTTGTGGAGCATGCGCCCGAGTCTTTGAAACAACGCTGGAAGTTTGCGGTGGGTCACCAGCCCTGGGCGTTGTCCGACATCTCGCTCGATGAGGGGACGCTTAAGGCACAGGATGTGTCCATTTGGTTAGAAGAGGATGACGGCTTTGTGCACCTCTCGTGCTATGCCGAAGCGCTCACTGACAACTCGAACGAAGACTTTATTCCGTACCGTTTAGCCTCCGAGCTCGTCTATAGAATGATCGGGGAAATTCCTCGAATGCGCGTGATTAGCCGTATTCGTCTTTTAGACGCGCCCAAGCCCAACCCCATGGGGACACTCTTAGATCTCGCGACCCTTCTCGAAGAACGTGGCTTTGATTTGTCGTTAGACCCAAAGAACATGACGGATGTGATGGAAGACTACGACTTTGAGCCCGATCCTGAAGAGGCCAACTCGGAGTTTCGTTTCGATATCGTGTCGGGATCGGGGTGCTGCGCCTTACTCGCGAACAACTATCTTGATGAGAATGACGACACGGTCGACGACTTAGAAACGGACGGCATTGTGGCGGGCTTTGTGGCCTATCCCTTAAAAGGCCTTGATGCGGCAGCGTTTAAGACCAAGATTTTGGAACGCTTAGCTCAAGCGGATCTGACGGACTCCGTACGTGTTATCGGCACCGCCACGGGGACGCATTCGGGTTACGTGGACTTTATCGCCTGGGATATTGATGCGGTGTTGAAAGCGTTGGTCGACCTCTTTGCTGAGCCCGATAGCCCGATTGGGATCTTCCACACCTTTAGACGCATCGGTAGTAAAGACGTTTGGCTCACGTGAGCCTAGTTGGCGCCCAGGCTCTTCATGCTTGGGCGTACGGTTTTTCTAAAAGTGACAGGCAAAATAAAACCCCGCCGTTTGAGCATCATCTCCCAAGAAGGAAGAGCTAAGCTTGCGGGGTGTCGTTACGCATAACTATAACAAATTTTGAATCCCTTGTCGCCCTAGCGCTCAAGAAAAAATCGACAATTCCATACGATCGATTCACTCGCGCCTCCCCAAAACCTAAACACTTCATGCGACGTTTTTCTGACGAATTCGCCTCTCGAGGCCTGCGGCTGTTGCATTTTGGTCAATTCTGAAAATTCACAAAAAGCGCTACGTTTAGCGATTTTTAGCGAGAATACGGGGAGTTAACGCACAAAGGGGATGGTTTAACCTTACCTCGATAGAGATAGGTGAAACACCCCCTATTCGTAGAGGCCTACAGGAATAGTTTCCCTGTCGCACAATGCGTCTAAGAAAAGGGGTAGACTTTTACGAAAAAGCGAAGTCGTTTTGTTGTGTATGACCTTTTCATGACCGTGACGACTGACGCCCTCTTTTCCTGATAACCCTATCTCCTTGAGCGATTCGGAATTCACGATGCACGGTTTTAAAACCCTGAGTGTGGGTGCCCTCTTGATGAGTGCCCTACTCACTGGCTGCCAACAAGAAAAACAAGGCTGTGACGTGGCGTATAACGCGGGTGACTATCACGATGCGTTTGACGTCTGTAAACGTGAGGCCAACAATGCCAACCCGGTGGCCATGCGCCGTATGGCAGAACTCTACACCAAGGGACTTGTGGGCGTGCCGGATCCCCAGCAAGGGATCTTCTGGTACCAACGCAGTGCGCAAGCGGGCGATGTGCCCTCGCAAAAGGTTTTAGCCGTCCTCTACACCTTTGGTGAAGGGGGTTTACCCATTGATCAAGAAAAAGCCTATACGTGGCGTTTAAAAGCTGCTAAGGCGGGGGATGCCGAGTCGCAACTTGACGTGGCACTTCGCCTTCGAGAGGGAAACGGCGTGGAGGTCAACCCCACGGACGCTCGCCGCTGGTTAAAGCGTGCTGCGCGATCGGATTTACCCCAAGCGCAATTCATTCTCTACAAACGCTTATTGGATGAAAATGAGCCCTCTCAAGCTTATGAGTGGTTACTGAAAGCCGCGAAAAACAAGTACGACCTCGCGCAGTTTACTTTAGGGAATGCCTACGCCTACGGCATGGGCTTTACGCGAAACTATGCGCTCGCCAAGCACTGGTGGGAAAAGGCCGCTGCCCAAGACTTAGCGCAAGCCCAAACCGCCTTAGGGAGGCTCTACGAAGAGGGCTTAGGCGTTCCCAAGGATCCGGAACGTGCCAAAGCCTGGTTTGAAGAGGCGTGTGACAACGACGATGAAACGGCGTGCCAGAAGTTAGAACGCGAGACGCCCGACGACGTGACGACGCTACCCAAACTGTTCGCCGACATGAAGCACTAACGAAAAAAAGAGCACCCGAAAAAGGTGCTCTTCTCATATTTAGTTCATCTGCAAGGGGGAGGCCGATTCCTTCGTGTTGAAGCGAATGGGAATCCCCAATTCCGACTGCAAGAGTTCACAGAGTTGGTCAGAGGTTACCGTGGCTTCCCCTTCGTGAATCGTCAATTCCAAGCTCTCTAAGAGGCCCATCGGCGGAATGTCACGGTTCAAGATCATCCCCGTTAAGAGACGAAGCTTCACTTCCAAGTCCGTTAACGGCAAGTTTTCACTAAAGATCTCGATTTCACGCGTCTGGAAACTGTTGAGCCCACGCGTACGAATTAACGACGCCCCCGTTTCCGGATCCGTTTCCCCAATCATGTCAATCATGCAGGATAAGGGGTAGCCCGTCTTCTTGGCTTCAAAGTGCGCATGCTGACGGAAGTCCGACGCTAAGAAGGCGTTACCGTTTAAGTACACCATGGCGGTCTTGGCTTCGTAGAAGGACGAAAGGGTGGAAACCATACGGAAGAAGTAACGAAGGCGCGTCAATAAGCGTTGTGCATTGGGACCGCCCGGCACTTCCACACTAATAAAGTGGTGGCACGTGTGCTGGACGCAATTGGCAAAGGTGCAGCTCAACTCACAAGCGCAACAGCTTTCTTCCGCCTTGCCGGACTCGTGATTGATGGAAATCCCAAAATCGATCCCATCGGTAGAGAGCACAAAGTGGTCTTTACGCTGGCGCTTCTTCACGGGCACGGCACTAATGCCCCACTCGTCACTTAAGCGGTCAATGAATTCTTCCGCCGTGAAAACCGCACGCCCTTCCGAGGGGGATTCAACGATGGCTTCCAAATGGATGTCCGGGTACGTGGGCGACCAGTGTTCAGTCTTCCCCGTAATGATGTCCGAAATCGCACGGAAGTCTTCCTCTTCGGTGGGGAGTTTCGCAAAGCCCATCGCACGCATCTCTTGATAGTGCTTGGCGCGAACAATACTTTCCCCCACAAGGAAGCGCGTCGTCGGACCAATGGCGCGACGGATGTGTTCGGTAGCCGAAATCACCTGGAAGTAGTCCGCGTTGGTTTTAAGAGCCGGAATGAGCTTACGCAGGGTTTTGGCCGAGTAAAGCGTGTTATCTAACGCAAACTGGGCGCTCGGGCAGAGTTTGGCCAAGGTCATCATCATGCGAAGCAACATCATCTGACGCGTCATCGCGGTGGGGATGGGACCGACACTAGCGAAGTAGACGGCGTGCAAGTAGCCGGCTGCAATCTTCTTATTTTCCGCCGACAAACGAAGCCCAGGCATACGGTTCGTACGACAGCTGGTGCCAGGGCAAGAGCCCGGCTCTTCCACAATCGAAAACGACTCGCCTTCAATCTCAACGATCTTGGCGTAGATATCCAAAGGATAGCCGTTGTAAGCGTCTTTAATTAACGAGATGGCCCCGTCGACAAAACGGTCGTCGACGCGAAAACTCATTTCCCAGTCTTCTTTGAACTGCTTCTCAAAGGCCTTGTAGTCAAATAAATCGTCGTTGTGAACCATGAAAACGCCCAGCACAGCATCCCCCACGTTATCCAGCGGGTTGATGATGGGTGAATCCGGTTTCGACAGAATTTGATTAAAAGGCATAAAGAAGTGTGTCCAGTGAAACAACGCCCTTTTGGTTCGTGGGGCGTGCTTTCTAAAATTTTGGGGTCCGCGATGGGTCAACCGTTTGGGGAGACTCGCGTCAGGTTCAGTTCATCGGGAGTCAAACCGACTTTGACCAAGACGACACATTATAAAACAACGCCCTAGGACCGATTGCTTTTGTCGCTAATTGGCTACGAACGAATGATAGTTACGCTCTATGAGTCAACTTCGGTCCATTACGTTGAACCAATTTATAAACCTTATCGTTTGTACGGATTTTGTCGAGCGCCGGGAAGGTGACATTTTGACCCTTGGCAGCCGTTTCGATGGGATTACCCTCATCATCTCGGAGTTCGGTCACCGATAAAAGGTAAGCCCCCGTGGTCGGACCGTTTACGCTCAACGTGTCACCCACTTTGAGTTCACCCGCCTGCACCTTGATGTAAGCAATCTGAGGTTTGGCGTACCAACTGATAACCGTGCCCAAGAACACCTTCTTTTCGGTCGCTTCCGACCCATAACCCTTCACCAGGTTCCCAATGGTGTCCCCTAAGTAATAGCCATCCCAGAACCCACGGTTAAAGACCTTGGCTAAACGCTCGTCCCACTGGGTGCGAGTATCGTCCGTGAAGTTGCCTTCAATAATCGCTTCGAGCGCCTCCGCATAGCTCTTTACCGTCTCTAAAACGTATTCCGGACTGCGGGCTCGCCCTTCGATCTTGAAAACGCGCACGCCGCTTTCGACCATACGGTCCATAAAGCCAATCGTCTTTAAGTCCTTCGGACTCATGATGTATTCGTTGTCGACTTCCAGTTCGATGTCGCGCTCTTTGTCTTTCACAATGTAGGCACGACGACAGTTCTGTAAGCAGGCCCCACGGTTGGCGCTCTTCCCACGCGTGTGCAAACTCATAAAGCAGCGACCCGACACGCTCATACAGAGTGCCCCATGACAGAACATCTCAATGCGAATGGGCTTCCCCGAGGGACCCACAATCCCCTCACGGTGAATCGCTTCATAAATCCCACGCACCTGATCAAGACGGAGTTCACGCGCTAAGACGGCTACGTCCGCAAATTGGGCGTAGAACTTTAACGTGTCGACATTGCCCACATTCAATTGGGTCGACAAGTGCGCGGGGATCCCTACCTTGCCCGCTTCAATCATGGCGGCAGGGTCGCTCACAATCACCGCGTCCACTTGTGCCGCTTTGGCGGCCGCAATCAAACGGCGCATCGCAGGAAGGTCTTCGTCATAGAGCACGGTGTTAACCGTTAAATAGGCTTTCACACCCGCGTCATGCAGGGTTTGAGCGAGTTCCGGCAAATCCTCGACCGTAAAGTCATTGGCCGAGTGCGCACGCATATTGAGCTCCCCAACCCCAAAGTAGACGGAGTCGGCCCCCGCGCGTACGGCAGCCATTAAGGCTTCACGGCTGCCTGCGGGCGCCATGATTTCAAAGTCTTCACGACGAAGGGGTTCTAAGGGGCGTTCAAGCGAATGTTCGGGAAAAGTAGACATGACGACGAGGGGGTGGGAGGAAAGAATGCAAAAAAAATTTGATGGGTGCTAATGATAGCAAACCCCAGTAAATAAGCGGAATACACCGCGAAGTAATCGTAAGAAATTAATGAGAACTGCTAGAAAATAATAAAAACGTATACACAAGATAAATTTCTTTGTATATAATGACCTCAATCCAGACAGTTTTTGTCTTTCTATAATTTAATTATTTGGAGTTTCTCATGAAGATTTCCGCTCGCAACTGCATCGAAGGTACCATCCAGTCCATCAACGAAGGTCCCGTTTCCACCGAAATCGTGATCAAGACCGCCTGCGGTCAGGAACTCGTTTCCTCCATCACGACGGCTTCCGCTAAGTCCCTCAACCTCACGGTTGGTGGCAAGGCTTTCGCTGTTGTCAAGGCTTCCAACGTTATGGTTGCTGTGGCTGAATAATTCAGCTTAGTCTGAAGCTCAAGGGCTTCATGCTACACGAAAGGACGATATCGAACCGCGGTGTCGTCCTTTTTTCTTTGTTTAGCCCTCCCTAACACGCCCTCTCCCCGCGTCTCACCGCCCTCAAGCGACGTCTATCCCTTCACCCAGCCCACCTTCCTTGAGGTGGCAAACGCCTTGCAGCGTTTCGCTGAGCTCACCTCAGCCACGATCGTTCTTCCCGGCTGGCACGAACGCCCTCGTCTACCTCCCGCACCTAGGCGCCGCCACAGATTCTTTCGATTTTATCGACAAAAACCCCCTCGCTATCCTGAATAAGCATAACGTTGTATTCCTCGTTGTTCGTAATAAGAATAGCGTCACAAAAGATAATCGTTATTCTAATTTTGGTAAACGAAAATAACGCGTTTGTCATTAATAGAATAACGCGAGTTATTCTTAATAATAATTTCGATTCTCAATAAAAAGAAATTGTGACAAGCGAAAAGATGAGACCGAGCGTCCTGTTGATTGCCCACTGCCGTGCCGCCTCTAGGGTTCTTTGAGACCCGCTCCCCTTTTTGACTTAGTGTGAAAAGCCTCCGAGTCGCCTTCTCTACAGAAGCCGCGCTAGAACCTTCTAGGACCCGTTACGACCCGCTACGCGCTTCTGACTCCTTCAGGTCACGTTCATTTGCCTACTCCCTCTATTCACCAATCACCCTAAGCTCACGATCAAGGTCGCCCACGGTCACTCTCTTGAAACGGTCAAACGTTTTGTTGACCGATGTTCACTTTGGTTCAGAAAAGTGAAAATGATTCTCATCTTCTAGCGCGACAGGATGGCTCTGTATTGTGTCGTTTTCGAAAAGTGTTTCAAAGCACCAAAAAATTCACGTCTTTTCGAATTCGACAGCGAAGTGACGAGGAAATCGAACACCCTAAAATTAAGAACCTACGCTAAGAGTAGGCTTAACGAGAAACATCTCACCCCTACCCGAAAAACTAAACAACTCCGTCTGTCGAGAGGATGAAGCCACTTTTTTGAAAAAAGTTTTGTGTGAACTTTGTGTTTAGCAATCTTCTGTTACATTTGACGCGATTCTGTAACATTTAGACATACTTTTGGAAGGCAATTTGACCTTTCAACTTAGGGAAACCGATAGCAACGGCTTTTCTTGATGACTGAGTAACCCAGTCGGGTATTCGTTAAAGAGTCGCGTTGGTAACCCATCCCCTCTCCCCAGTTTTTAAACCGCACACAAAAAAACGACTCCCCATCGTGTGGACAGGAAGTCGTTTTGAAGGAAGAACGTCTTGGCGCGCTTAGTTGAGCGTGGGTTTCCCCGCCAGAATGGCCACCCAACGATCCACAAAGGTTTCGATCATGGCGCGCGCAATCTCAGCCCCAATTTCAGGGCGTTCCATCACGGTAATCACACGCGTCACACAGAGGTGCACTTCCACAATGAAGCGATCCACGATGTAGAGCATCTGAGCGCTCTCGGCATTGGTTTCAGGATAGGGGTCCGGATCGAGCTCCCCCATCGGGGCACAGACTTCCGGGGCGTCTTTTTCAATGGCGCGAATTAAGGCTTCCCCCGTCAACGGCAATTGCGTGACGAGCAAGGGGTTCACCCCCATTAAGGTCACGGCCAAGCGGTCACGAAAGCCCGCTTCCATGCTTTCGCATTGTTCTTGGGTCATCTTTCGCGACATCATCCCTTCACACATCTCCCAAACTTCACGGACGTGATTGGTCAAGACCGTTTGGAGCATGGCGCGGTCGAAAACTGTTTTTTCAATGGGTTGCTGTTCAGTCATGAGGTTCCTTGAGATGGGGTTCAGCGTTGAGTCCAGTGTAAGGGGGTTAAAGTATACGCGTTTAAAACGCTTTCGCGTCGATCGGGTTTCCCAGCGGCGTTAACGGGTAAAGTCGTTACCCACGCATAGCGGCGCGGGCGTTTGTAAGGAGACAGATTTTCGCGAATCGCTCCTTGAAGCTCAGATTCAGACAGGTCACTTCCCTCTTCTTTGACCAGCAATGCCGTCACAATCGCCCCCCAAGTGGGGTCACTCAACCCCACGACGAGTGCTGCGTTAATGCCAGGGATCGTGGTCAACACATTTTCCACTTCCACGGGATAGACGTTATCGCCACCAGAGACAATTAAGTCGGAGCGTCGGGCGAGAATGCGAAGGTTTCCTCTCTCATCCCATTCCCCCATGTCACCCGTTTTAAACCAGGTCTCTGGCGTAACGGGCTCATTCATGCCCCAGTAGCCGCTCATGAGCATGGGGCCCTTCACCCAAATGTCGCCGTCACGCAAATCGAGTTCAACACCCGCGTTGGTGTGGCCGTTTCCGCTCGTGCGTTGAAAGCGATCCGAATACGGCGTGGTCACGACGTTACTCGCCGTTTCCGTCATGCCGTAAGTCGTCATGATGGGCAGGTGTCGGTCAAAGGCGCGATCGCGTAACGCATCGGGACAAGACGACCCACCCTGCAAAATCGCGCGAAGCGTTTCATTTCCACGCCATGTCGGGCACTCGTCCAAGACTTTCGCAAGCATCGTGGGGACCACACTCACCACGGTCGTTTGCGTCGTCTCTAACGTCTCGACAAAGCTTTTCGCCGTGAATTTGGGGGCAAGCGCCATGGCACTTCGAGCCAACACGGATCGCGTCAGAATGGATAAGCCCCCAATGCGAGCGGGCGACATGGCGAGTAACCACACGTCGCCTGGCGCCAATGCAAGGTTTTGGGCGTTACTTTGCGCGCTTGCTAAGAGTGCACGTCGTGAGAGTACTGCCGGTTTGGGCGATCCCGTTGTCCCCGAGGTAAAGAGAATCGCTTGCGCGTCAGAGGGCAACGGCTCCGTAATGGCGTCGATTCGTGCGAGTAACCCCGCGCGCTCCACGGGGGTCAACGTCGGATGAAGGAGCACAAAGGGCACTTCTAAGTGAAGAAGCGCCAAGAGCGTGACGATGTCGTCCAAGTTCGCCTTAGGGCTCACCACGTAAGGTCGGCCTTGTTTCGGTAAAGAAAGCGTTTTAATGCGTGCTTCAACCAAGTCCGCTAACGCCTGATACGAATAGCGCTTTCCGTCCACGTCAATGAGCGCAAGCGCTTCACCCGCTTCTCTCGCGGCCACCAAGACGCTAAAGGGAGAGGGTTCACATTGAGAAGATGAAGAAGCACTCATGGTTAATCAAAGCCAAATATAGACATCCAAAGGACAACCCCGTCAAAGCGTTGTGGCCCGACGGGGTCATGGGGTTAAGCGTTTTTTTAGGGGAGACGCTTAAACTTCGTGAAGTCAGGGCGACGCTTTTCTAAGAAGGCGTTCTTCCCTTCACGACCTTCTTCGGTCATGTAGTAAAGGAGCGTGGCGTTGCCGGCCAATTCCTGAATCCCCGCCTGACCGTCACAGTCGGCATTTAAGGCGGCCTTCAAGCAACGAAGTGCGATCGGGGAGTTGGCTAACATTTCACGGCACCACTGCACGGTTTCCTTTTCCAAGTCGGCTAACGGCACCACGGTGTTCACAAGACCCATATCCAAGGCTTCTTGGGCATCGTAGAAACGCGCCAAGAACCAGATTTCACGGGCTTTCTTCTGACCCACGATGCGGGCCATGTAACTTGCGCCCCAGCCGCCGTCAAAACTCCCCACGCGGGGACCCGTCTGACCAAAGCGGGCGTTGTCGGCGGCAATCGTCAAGTCGCACATCATGTGAAGCACATGACCGCCACCGACGGCCCAGCCGGCCACCATGGCCACCACGGGCTTCGGGCACGTACGGATCTGACGCTGGAAGTCCAACACGTTTAAGCGAGGAATGCCGTCGTCACCGACGTAACCCCCCGTGCCACGCACCTTCTGGTCGCCGCCCGAGCAAAACGCCAAGTCGCCGGCCCCCGTCAAGATGATGACGCCAATGTCTTCGTCATCGCGGGCATCCGCCATGGCGGCTTCCATTTCACGCACCGTCAACGGGCGAAACGCGTTACGCACTTCCGGGCGATTGATCGTGATCTTGGCAATCCCTTCGGCCTTTTCATAGATGATGTCGGTAAAGACCCCTGCCTGTTCCCAGGCGGGAATCGGAGGAAGGCCAGTGGTATCAAGCATGGGTTGCATGGTGATGTCTCCAAGAAGTGGAAAGTGGCAAAAAGAGAGTATGGGGGTGAGCCTCACCCCATTAAAACTTTGGGAATTATACGAGATTGGCCAAAAAGACGAAAAGGCCAATAAAAAGGGGACCCGTTGAGTCCCCCTTCTTAAGTGTGGTTTTCGAGCCCCGATTAGTTAAGGGCGCTCCCCACGGGCTGGAACTGGGCGCGTTGCGTCGCAAAGAGTAACCAGCTCATAGCGTACTGGGCGTGTTCGTGTTCCATGTCAAAGCCCTTCATGTGAGCAAAGACCATGGCGCCTTCAGCGGCCTTCTTACGCTTTTCCGTCATGCCAAAGCCCTGGATTTCAAAGAGGCTATGTAACCCCTGAAGGGCTTGGTCAATCACCAAGACGCGGGCATCCATCCCGTTTTTTTCAGCGGGCGTATAAACCCAGAGCCCAGCGCTCGACAAGGGCTTATCAGCCAACGTTTTAAAGAAGGGAAGCATGGCGTTGTAGTAGTGTTTGGCGCCTTCCGTCGTTAAACGACCGGCCACACGCTTCGTCCAACCCTGCGCTAAGAGGGCTAAGAGTAAGGTGTTACGTTCTTGAATGTCGTCGCTCGTTGCGAAGCGCTCCGCCAACGTTTCAACGGGCGTATCCAAGTACGCCTGAACGGCCTCATCGGCCTCCGGCAAACTCTCCACCGGCCCCTTACTCATTAAGAGCGCGAGCTTTAATAAGTAGGTCGTTAAGCCTTCTGCCGGATCCGTCGCACGACGGGGGTCAACCTCTACTTCCGGGTTGATGTCCGCTTCCGGGTTAAAGCGCATGATTTCGGCCGAGATTGCGGCACACAAACGGCAAAGATTAATGGCTTCCTGCGCGGCTTCATCGGGCATTTCCGTGGAGATTAAACGCTCACGGCTGCCGCCCGCAGCGTATTCGTACGCCACCAACAAGGTCGCGGCCGTCTGACGCGCGATCATGGGCGGAAGCCCTAAGCGGGTCGAAACGGGTTCGTCAGCCATAATCGCGTCTTTCACGGCGTTATGGATTCGCGCCGCCATCGGGTTACCCTCAATGAGCTTTTGAACGAGGTCGGAGGATTCAACGAGTTCCCAGTGCGTGGGCGAGATAACCATAGGTGAGGTCCTTCTTTGGGGAGTATAGAAATCGGAAGGCGGAATCAATGGGGCGTTTTCTTCTTCTCTAGCCCCTAATCCCGAGTGTATTGATGGGTAGTTTACGCAAGGGTTTACGATTAGACAATACAACCAAAGACGGAAAAAACCCACAAAAAGGCGCTTCAAAGAGGGTAGAGACCTGAAAAAAAGGGAGCCCACCTTAACGGTAGACTCCCTCTTCTCCCCTTCTAGGTGGGGCGTATTAGGCGTTGGCCTTATCGCGCTTCATCGCAAAGAACAAGAACCCCGCGGCGGGCACGTTCATGAGTAACCCGTAGGTTAACGGAACGACAGCGAGCGCAGGCTCATGCATGACGCTAAAGGCCACCATCATGGCTGTCCCCGCGTTTTGCACCCCCACTTCAATCCCGATGGTGCGCTTTTGGGCTTCTGCTAAACCACAAACGCCCGAGAGCCAATAGGCTAAGAATAACGACACCGTAGCCAACAGAATCACGGCCACGCCCGTCATCGTGAAGAAGCCCGACACCACCTTGGGGTTCACAATTAAGAGCGCCGTCACAATAAAGAGCATCGCCAAGGCCGAACCCTTTTTCACAATGGGCGCCATCGTTTGGGCAAAATGCGGCCACAAGTGACGCGCCGTCATCCCTAAGCCCACCGGCAAAATCGTGATCATCACCAATTGCATGATGGCGGGCATCAAGGGCAGAGAAAAGCTCGAGGCTTCGGTCCCCTGGGCATGCAAGTACGCCACAAAGACCATGGGAAGCCAGAACGGTGCCAAAAGCGAAATCACCGCCGTTAACGTGACCGACAACGCCACATCCCCGCGCGCTAACAGGGTAAAGAGGTTACTCGTTGCGCCCCCCGGACAAAGACTCACCAAAAAGAGGCCCGTGGCTACTGCCGGCGGCAAATCCAACCCCCAGCTAATGGCAATCGCCAAAAGGGGCAACAAGCCCAATTGCAACGCCATCCCTAAGAGGCTCGCTTTGGGTTCTCGCGCCACGCGGCTAAAGTCTTTCGGGGTGAGCCCTAAGCCCATCCCGAGCATGACCACCCCTAAGGTAATGGGTAACAGAATCTGTGTAACTAATGCTTGCATATGAGAAGAATAACGAACGCGAAAAAAGAAAAAAGAAAAGACTATCGTAAGGAAGAAGCCTTTGAGGGATAAACCCGCTGTTAGCGCACATTGTACCGATGTCGCGTTGACTCGGGGGGCGACTCCATGTTGACGATGGGCTTGGGATCGGGCTCGGTTTCGTTTGCTTCACACAAAGCGCGTTGTGTATACTCTGCTCGATTTCTCCAAGCCATCGTTGGCCTGGGTGAGCTCACCCCCTTAACTTTCTTTAGTTTTTCTTAGCGCAGGATTTCGCGTGAAGCCCAATAAAATTACCCTCTCTGCACACCAAATTGACTATCGTCCGGCCGATTTGCCTGGCGGTTTAGTCGAACTCGTTTGCGCCCGCTTGTCGGATGAGCAAGGGTGGGCCGTGATGCGTTTCTTTATTGTGGAAACGGATCAGATGGGCTACGACTGTCCGCTCTTTTGCAGCTATGAAAACTTGGATGGCGTTAAAACCTGGGCGGTCGTGGGGTACTTTACGCAAAACGCCCCCTTGACGGAAACGATGAGCTTAACGCCGTTGACGCGCTTGATTGTGAAGCGCGAATGCGCGGTAGAAAAGGTGACGTTCCACGAGAGTCTCAACGCCGAAACCCGAACCACCTTTGCAGAAGGCTTGCTTCGCAAATTAGGGGTTGAGCCCGATAGCTTGAGTTTAGAAGCCTTGTTGGGTGACTAACCCTAGTTCGAAAAGCCACGGATTTGCCGTGGCTTTTTCTTTTGCCCGTCACTTCACCCTTTCTCCTCTATACTTAGGGAACTTGACACTCACTCTTCTAACCCTCACGTATGACTACGAATCGACTCCGCGGTTACATCGTTAACTTCAATTCGGAAAAAGGCTTTGGCTTTATCCGTCCTTACGAGGGCGATGAAGACGTCTTCTTTCGCTTCACGGACTTGCGCCTTCAAGAAGGTCAAAAGGCGAGTAACGGTCAAGTGGTCACGTTTGAGCTCTCCACGAAACCCGTGCAGTTAGGTCGCAAAAAGCGCGCTTTAAAAGTACGCATTGATTCGACGGCGGCGCCTGTGACGGAGTCGGGTCGCCCAGACGATCCGCGTGTACGTTGCACGAACCCAGCGTGTGGCAAGTTGATGGTGCCGCGTCTCATTATTTATCAGGGCGTTGCCTCGGAAAGCCTTTGTCCCTTCTGCGGACAGGTCTACAAAAAGTTCGACACGGGTGGGTGCAAAAAGCCCTTTCTTATCATCCTCGGCTTTCTCTTCTTTTTCTTTGTGGTGGTCCCGCTGCTAAGCATCATTCGCTGATAGCCCCTACTCAAAAGCCACGGTTAACCCGTGGCTTTCGTGTTTAACTGCGTCGATTGGGGGGAACGGGGTTGGTGCCGGAATCATCCGACATCAGTTTTAACGTTACATCACTTAAATTCACCCCACCCTTAACGCCAAAGTCGAGCGTCGTCACGTTGTAGGCCACGCTAATGCCTTCGGCTTCAAACGCGCGTTTAATCGCTTTAATGGCGGCACTGCGGGCATTCAATAAATCCCGATGGTCTTTAAAGTGGGTCCAGAAGCGCACGGCAAAGTTGTAGGTGGAGCTTCCAATGTCCGTAAAGTGTAAGTCCGCCATCTCAGGGCGAATCGTCATGGGAAGGGTGCGTACGGCATTGAGTGCCACGGCTTCCACATGATCCAAGTCGTCCCCGTAAGAGACGCCCACGCTCAGAATCACACGGCACTCCCCAAAGGACGAGAAGTTCGTATAGGTGCCGTTAAAGATGGCCTCATTGGGCACAAACGCCAAGGACCCTTCTAAGGTGTGGATTTCCGTTAAGAGTAAGCCTTGGGCATGGACCTTACCGATATAGTCCCCAAAGTGCACCCAGTCCCCATTTTTAAAGGGACGCTGCACGCGAATCAAGAGCCCCGCAAAGCCGTTACTTACCACGTCCTTGAGGGCCAAGCCCCCAATAATCCCGAGAATCCCGGCGCCCGCGAGAATATGGGTAATAAAGGCCGTGAGGTGCAAGGCATCAAGAATGATCATGATGCCAATAAACCAGAAGAAGCCAATAAAGACCGCAACGGTAAGCGTTTTTAAGACGGGCACCCCTTGAAAGTGTTTGGCGTAAAAGCGGTCCGCCCAACGACCCACCGCATTGGTGAGCAAAATGCACGCCCAAAGCGTGAGCGCCGCAATCAAAAGGTTGGGAAGAAAGTCAAAACCACGGTGTAACCACGTTAACACCAGACTTTTAAGGGAGAAAACTTCTGAGGGTGTCATCTCAAATAATTCCTAAAGACAGGTGACAATCCTCACTATAGCCCCAAAGCCCAAAAAAAACGAGTTAGCGCTACTACGCCTACCCACACTAAGGGAGCCGCTTGCCCAACCTTTTAATTAGGGGAAACCCATAACTCTTAGAATTTCCCGATTTATAAGGGAAATTGAGGGACAACGTGACGTTCTCCCCTTCAAAACCTGTACAGTCAAAAACGCTTCCCCTATAATGGGCTCATTCGGGGATCAATGAGAACGATTCCCGTTTAACTCCGCGCAGACTTGTTGACAACGCTCTTCGACTCGAAGCCGACGGCTTCTTGAGTCACGCAAGTCTGGGAGGGACACGCAGCGTTGTCGGGACAAGGTACGAGCATTGCGACTCGTACCTTTTCTCGTTTGGGGTCCATAAAAAAGCCCTTTGAGCCAAACCGAACTCAAAGGGCTTAATCGTTATCTAAGGCGCTTAGGCGTCTTTCTTTTTGGTGAGCTCAGGATCCATCCCGATATCTACCGGCTCGACCTTGGGGTGCTTTTCCCCAATCATGAGCGCGGCATTTAAGAGAATGGCACCGAACGTGGCGGTCCCGATGCCGCCCAACTGGAAGAACCCTAAGTCAAGCGTGAAGTCACCGCCCCCGAGAATCAAGGTGACGGCAGCCACCATGAGGTTGCGGGAGTTACCGAAGTCCACCTGGTTCACCACCCAGACGCGGGCACCGGCCACGGCAATCAAGCCGAAGACCACAATCGAGGTGCCGCCTAAGATGGGCTGCGGAATCGTCTGAATTAAGGCACCGAACTTGGGCGAGAAGCCAAGGATGATGGCAAAGACGGCAGCCACCGGGAAGACCAAGGTGGAGTAGACGCGCGTGGCGGCCATCACACCGATGTTTTCGCCGTAGGTCGTCACACCCGTACCCCCGAAGGAGCCCGAGAGCATGGTGGCTAAACCGTCACCCAAGAAGGCACGACCCATGTAGGGGTCTAAGTTTTTGCCCGTCATGGCGGTAACGGCCTTGATGTGACCTAAGTTTTCACCCACCAAGATGATGACCACAGGCAGGATCAACATGATGGCGTTTAATTCGAAGACCGGAGCGTGCATGGTGGGCATCCCGAACCACGCCGCGTTACCAATCACCGAGAAGTCGATGGGCTTACCTAAACCCAAACCGTTCGTTAAGACGGCGTAGACGACGTAGGCGATTAAGAGCCCGACGAGAATCAAGAGTTTCTGAATGAAGCCGCGGCTGTAGACCGCCACTGCCCCCACGGAGAGCACCGTAAAGAGGGCCATCCAGGCGTCGAACTCAGAGGGACCCACGCTCTTAACGGCGGTGGGCGCTAAATTTAAGCCAATCACGGCCACCACAGCCCCCGTGACCACCGGCGGCATCAAGCGTTCAATCCACTGCACCCCCGTGTACATCACAATGAGACCCACAACGGCGTAGAGTGCCCCCGTCAAGACAATCCCGCCCAAGGCGACCGGGACATTCAAATTAGGGCCGGACCCTGCAACGTACCCCGTTGCCGCGATCACGACCCCAATAAAAGCAAAGCTTGAGCCCAAGTAACTCGGAACTCGACCCCCTACGATGGCAAAAAAAATGAGTGTCCCAATGCCACTCATTAAAACTGCCATGTTCGGGTCAAAACCCATCAATAACGGTGCCAAGACCGTCGAACCAAACATTGCTACAACGTGCTGAATCCCTAAGGCCAAAGTTTGCCCTGCCGGCAACGTTTCATCCGGAGCAATCGTGCCCGTGTGCTTGAGCTTCCAAGAAGGGAAGTAACTCATTTTTTTGACCCCCACATTAAGTTCGTCATTTAATACTAGAATTCATCTTTACACTGTCTAAACCCGCTCAAAACCCGCGTTTTGTGTCGTTTAACACACGCTTTTCGGTTCGTTTTGCTAGGCTCAAACCTTTATATAATATCCACTATTTCGCGCTGTCGCCTCCCCCATTTGCGCTATAAATTTTAAAAAAGTGCAATTTTCGATGGGAAACGCGAGGTTTCCACCCTGTTACTGGACCCTCTCCCCGTCCACGATCGTGATCCGTTAAAATGTCGGGACATGCGCGCCTGCGCAAGTGGGGTTCACCCCCTCTTTTCTTTCCTGCCCTTATCGCCTGCGACTTACATGAATCGAACTGGATCGACTGCCCAAAACGTGTGGATTCTCTCTGAAGAGCCCCCAAAGCCCGAGGTGCTGACGCGCTTAACAGGGCTTACGGCCCAACGCTTAAACGTGGCGATGACAGTGGCCAAAGGCGGTGTGAAACTTTTGCCCCTTGCTGGCGAAGGGAACCGCTTTAGCTTTACGTATGAAGTCGTTGGGGTAACGATCCCGGGGGTCGCTCGCCTCTTTTTCCGATTGGTGACGAGCCCCTTGCACGTCGTGGACTACCAAGTCTTTTTGCAGGACTTAATGCCCATCCAGGCAGATCAACCCCTCTTTTACGTGGAAGAAGCGCGTCTGACGGATAACGAAAAAAGCGGGCTCTTTACGCGCTTGGCGAAGTGGGCGCTCTTAACCCGCTGGCACCCGGAAGCGCGCGATCGCGTGCTTCTTTTCACGGATTCGCCCCTTGAGCGGAAGTTCCCGCCTGTTCTGAAGCCGGGCTTTCTTTTTGCCTTACGTCTCATTAAAACCTTAGGGATTCAGATTGAAGATGCCCCGGAGGCAATTGGCGAAGTGGTGCCCTTTGACTCGGTTGAAGCGGTGATTGAGGCGAAAAACCAATTGAGCCCCGAGCGCGATCACTTACAAAAGGCCGTGCCCATGCACTGGTCTGTGCCGGTTCGCTTAAATCTCGAAGACAATACCCTCGTCATTCGCGCTTGGTTAGAAAAGGGTGGCACGATTTCGCACGAAGCGAATATTTCATTGGTGGGAGCGCTTGCCATGACGGTGCGCCACCTCGGTTGGACGGGCCCCATTTTGGTTACGGACCATGGGGTGGTGGATGACTACTTAATCCGCGCCAACAAGTTCCACGTCTTTCAGGAAACCTTCCAGATTGAATTGTATGGGGTGGAAAGTTTTGGCATGAAGTTACCCCGCCACTATTGGACCTTTGAAAAGCGCAATAAAAAGCAAGTCACCGTGTTGTTGGCCGCCCTGATCCCCTACTTCGGGTTAGGGAAGGTGCTCTTCAGCCACCATAACCGCGCAGAGAAAACGGACTTCTTAAAGCCCAATGGGCAAACCTCTGAAATCCGTCGCTACGTGGACTTAAAGGCGCACCATGAAGGCGTGGACAATCAACGCATTGATACGCCCGATTTATGCTTAATTAACAAAGCCCAAACGCACGCCTTGATTATCAATGCCCAGACGTGGGGGGCGCGCTGGTCCGCGTTAAATCAATTACCTCTGATGGCGAACTTTGAAGCGGTGTATGTCAATCGCTTCTACCCAGACGCGTCGGTCGAAAACCGTGCGGTGCTCTTTGGCAGCAAACAAGACAGCCTTCCCTATTCGCTCTTTTGCTTGTTATTAAATGACGACGGGCAATTGATCGTGCACGATGAGGCGCCGGAACTCATTAAAACGGCGGTCGATCGCCTGCACCAATTCTGGGAAAAGAAGTCGGACGGGCGCTTGCCGCCTGACTTGGCTCGCTTTAGCTTTGGCCCGAGCTCGGGGACGCTTTTTTAAGGGCGTTGCAAGCTGCGTCGAGAGGGCGTAAAGTAAAGACGCTGTTCGATATAAAAAATGGGGATCCTTGGGGTCCCCATTCTTTTCCTGGAGACGCTCCTATGGAATTCGAACAGGCCATCGTCATTGCTCGCTGTCTGGGCTTTGAATATTTAGCGGACATTCGCCATCAACCCAACCTTCGTCAAGCCTTTCCGCCGGAAGCCTTCACGCGTAAACCCGACGGCACCACGAACACCCTGATGGGAGTGTATTTACAGTTTCGAACGGACGGGCGCTTGTACGTGGGTCGCACGGTGGACCTCATCAGGCGCACCCAACAGCACGCCGACTATGGGATTCAGGTGCACTATTTAGCCTTTACCCCGTGCGGCGCAAGAAAGCTCGATCGGCTGGAAACCACTATCCTGCATGCAGCTAAAGACTTAGCGGTGCCCTTGGGAAATGTGCTAGAAAAGGGGTACGTCGACCCACAAGCGGAAGACGCCAATGCGACAGTGCTTGAAACGTCAGTGGACGACGACCCCGTAGACGACGAGAAAGCCCCCGCGTCCAACTTAATGGAAGCGATATCCAAGCGTGAAGCGCCCTTTACAGAGACCTTAACGGCGTCCGATCAACTCGACTTTCTAGCGCGATTGCTCGATCGCCCACGCTCCTTTGGAACGCTCGCGAACCTCTTTAAGTACGCCCCCGCGTCAGACACGCACCACTGGCAAGCCTTCCAACTTTTACCGCAATACGAACGGGTTTTAGACGAAGCTGCACGCTTCGTTGAGCGCTTTATCCCCGTGCCCCACGACTTACTGGGCGCCTTTGTGGGGGTATCCATTGATAACATGCAACGCACCAGGAAAGCCCTTCGCATCACCACCGCGGGCGGCCACCCCTTACTCGTCATCTACGGTTGGAATCGAGCGCCCGGGCACTACCGTCTGCGAATTTATGGCTCTAGCCGAGGGTTTGAAACGAAATCGGTGGACGTTGAAAAACTCAAAAAGCGTCTTGCTTGGGCTCAGTTTGAGTGGGAAGCAAGAACGGTACCCGCGGGTATATCAGAGACACCCGTTGACCTTGAAAAACTCATCAAAGAAGACCCTGACGGGGTGTTTACAACGGACGTGCCTTTGTCGGGCTTCCTTGGACTTTTACTTGATCGCGAGTGGTGCCAATGGGTGGGCGTCTACGTTTTAGCGGCATTAAATGCGTCTACGGCAACCGACCAACCAGTGGGCAACAGTTTTGCCCATTACCAAATCCAACGGCGTCTCGCCTTTATGCCTCGGACTTAAAACTTAAGGGAAACCCTCCCATTCGGGGGTTGCCAAGCGTCGTCAACGTTCTATAGAATTAATTAACGCCGACCATCACGTTGTTATTTAGAACGTTGATGCCGGCGTTTTTTGCGGACTCCAGCAAAGTCTTGGGTGACCCCTTCGTCACCCCCACCGCGACCCCATCAAACGTCGGGCGACAGTTTTTCGGCAATTCTTTTTTCCCATTAGCTGAGATACCGCCATGCATATTGAAAACACGGTCAAACTTGACTTTAAAGACGTTTTGATTCGTCCCAAGCGCTCGACCTTAACGAGTCGTAGCGAAGTGGACATCACCCGAGAATTCAAATTCCTCCATAGCCCCATTCGCTATCACGGCATCCCCATCATTGCGGCCAACATGGATTCCACGGGCACCTTTGAGATGTCGGAAGCCCTTGGGCGCTACCAACTCTCCACGGCACTTCACAAGCACTACGATGAAGCCCAGTACGTGGAGCACTTCACCCAATTAAAGAACAAGTCCCAGACCTTCTATTCCTTAGGGATTGGGGATCATGACTGGGAAAAGTTCCAGCGCGTGATGGCGGCCGCCCCCGGCGCCATTGAATACGTCTGCATTGACGTCGCTAACGGCTATACCGAAACGTTTGTCGCCTTCGTGCGCAAGGTTCGTGAAACGTACCCGGAGCTCGTCATCATGGCGGGCAACGTCGTCACGGGCGACATGACGGAAGAGCTCCTCTTATCGGGCGCTGACATCGTTAAGGTGGGGATTGGTCCGGGCTCTGTTTGCACCACCCGTAAGATGACGGGCGTGGGCTACCCCCAGCTCTCCGCCATCATTGAATGCGCCGATGCCGCACACGGTTTGGGCGGTCGTATTTGCGCGGACGGTGGTTGCACGGTGCCGGGCGACATCGCTAAAGCCTTCGGGGGCGGTGCGGACTTCGTGATGTTAGGGGGGATGCTTGCGGGCTACGCCGAAGCGGGCGGCGATCTCGTCGAAGTCGACGGCAAAGCCTATAAGCGCTTCTATGGGATGAGTTCCAAAGACGCCATGGATAAGTACGCCGGGGGCGTCGCGAAATACCGCGCTGCCGAAGGGAAAACCGTTTTGATTCCCTTTAAGGGGCCGGTCGATCAAGCCGCCCAAGACATCACCGGCGGGGTGCGTTCTGCGTGCACGTACGTGGGCGCACGACGCTTGAAGGAGCTCACCATGCGCACGACCTTTGTGCGTGTCTCCATGCAGCTCAATGAGGTCTTTGGGAAGTCTCTTTAAGACCTAAATTTGGGTGGGGTGTTCGCCCCACCCATTTTTTCGGACATCCGAAAATGACACATCCCCATTCGCGCGTGACGCAAATGGGGATGTTTTGATTTTGGGATTGGGTTTTAAATTGCCCTACCCAGTTTGTCTGTCAAATTGTTTCAGCGCATTAGCTGCGACGAATAAGCGCGTCTTGCAAAGCGGCTTTGGCGTTGACTTCATCAAAGCCCACGTACTCATCCGCCTGAACCAGACCTCGTGCCATCATGTCTTCGAGCATGTGCGCCCAATAGGCTTCTGTGAGAGGCGACTCGTTGGGACGATAAATGCCGAGGAGCTGTACTTCACCGTCAGAGCGCTTACCCATCACCACATGAAGAAGTTTCGGGGTTTTCGCGTGGTAGCTCGACGCCTGAATGGGGCCCACCACGATGCGATCGTAGTGCGCGTCCAAGTTCTGGGCTTGCCAGTTGGCGGCGTAGGCAAAGAAGTCCATCGCAACCGTCTGAATCAAGCGCTTATCGGTACCCGGACCAAACTCCAAGCGGATATAGCGTTCGATATCTTTGTAGAGCGTACCTTTCGCCATTAAACGCAAGGTATCGCCGTCGCGCCCAGGGTATTGGCGGGCATAACGGGGCAAGAACACCGACGTGAACTTGGCCATACGATCGCGCGGCTGACGAATGGTGACACGACCTAAATCGGTGTGTAAAACCTTCGAGGTGAAGCCATTGCGACTGTTTTGTTGACCCGTCACCGGATCGGGCTCGCTCACGCTTAAGAAACGTTCAATTTCGTGGTGCAACATACGTTCCACCGCGAACTGCATAAACGAGGAAAAAATCGAACTGACCAGACCGGGCTCCGGTTCTTGCCCCAGTGTGAGTTTCGTCAAGCGAGTAAGGGCCGAACACAGGTAGGACGGTACATGACGTATCGAACGTGCGGGGGAGGGACTCGTTTGCATTGTTTTGCTCCTAGATTTTTCTTTGAACATATCACGCCCTAAGGAGGTTCGGCGATTTAAAGTATTCATGCGGCGTGAAAAACTTCGTCATTGCCCCCTACCCAATTTATTAAACCACTTATCGGGCTTGGGAAAATTGGAAAAAACCATAATTTTTGTGGAAGGACCGAATGAAATCGTGTTGTTGTATTTTTGTAACCGCACACGAAATTTGTCCAATGGCGGAAGTGTGCTTTTTAGCACCGAAATGACGATAAATCCCTTTCTGACGCGGTTTAAGGGTTTCTTTCTAGAAAGCTTGGTACAATACGCCACGCTTTAAGTTGTGACTCAAAGTGAAAAAATTTCGTGTTATTTCCCATCAATAAGTTGTTATGAGCCTGTACGATACCGCCCAATTTGTGATTTCCGCCGCGAAGCTTGAGGGCTTGCCTGAGGAGACCGTGCCTGAAATTGCCTTTGCTGGTCGCAGTAATGCAGGCAAATCCACGTCGATTAACGTGCTGACGCGTAAGAACCGTTTAGCCTTCGCGAGTAAAACGCCTGGCCGCACGCAGTTGATTAATTTCTTCGGTTTGTCGCAGAAAAAGGACGACGGCACGCGTGAAGACGTGGCGATGTTGGTGGACTTGCCGGGTTATGGCTTTGCTAAGGCCAATGAAGATACCCGTAAGAGCTGGTCGCGCCTCGTGGGCGGCTACATTGCGCAACGTCAAGCGATGACGGGGTTAGTTATCGTGATGGACGCCCGTCGCCCCTTCATGCCCACGGACGAATGGTTGATCGACTTTATGGCGGAGCGCCCCAATGTGCGTATGCATTGGTTACTTAACAAAGCCGACCAATTAAAGAACCAAGAAAAGGCCGTGACCCTTCGTAAGGCCAAGGCCCGCGCGGCCGAGATTGGCCCGCATGTGACGGTTCAACTCTTCTCGGGGATGAAGAAGACGGGGACGGACGAATTAATGGATGTCCTCAACAGCTGGCTTCAGACTCAATAAAGCTTTCCCCTATAGACTTATAGGGAATCCTGGGCGTCCTTTGCTGGGACGCCCTTTTTGTTTTGTCTTTCCTTACCAACCCGAGACCCACTATGCAGACTTTAGGTGCTTATCCTCGCGTACGTATGCGTCGTATGCGTCGTGATGACTTTTCCCGTCGTTTAATGCGTGAAAACACCCTCACCGCCAACGATTTGATTTACCCCGTCTTTGTGATGGAAGGGGAAAACCGTCGTGAACCCGTGGGGACGATGCCGGGCGTTGAGCGTTTAACCCTGGATGAACTCTTGAAAGTCGCTGGAGAATGCGTGGAATTGGGGATCCCGATGTTAGCCCTCTTCCCGCAGATTGATCCGTCTTTGAAAACCCCTGACGGTCGTGAAGCCGCGAATCCTGACGGGTTAATTCCCCGTACGGTTCGTGCGTTAAAGAAGGCGTATCCGGAATTGGGCATCATGACGGACGTGGCACTTGATCCGTACACCACGCACGGTCAGGATGGGCTCATTGATGAAACGGGCTACATCCTTAACGACGAAACGATTGAAATGCTCATGAAGCAAGCCCTCACGCACGCCCAAGCGGGTGCCGACGTGGTGGCCCCCTCTGACATGATGGACGGTCGTATCGGGAAGATTCGTGAAATGTTTGAAGCCCATGGCCTCATTCATACGCGTTTAATGGCCTATTCCGCCAAGTACGCCTCCGCCTTCTATGGTCCCTTCCGTGATGCCGTGGGGAGTTCCGCCAACTTGGGTCGCTCCAACAAAGCGGTTTACCAGCAAGACCCCGCCAACAGCGATGAAGCCCTCTGGGAAGTGGGTTTAGACCTGGAAGAAGGCGCGGACATGGTGATGGTGAAACCTGGTCTCCCCTATCTCGACGTGGTACGTCGTGTGAAGGACGAATTCAAGGCCCCCACCTTTGCCTATCACGTCTCGGGTGAATACGCCATGATTAAGTGTGCGGCTGCAGCGGGCGCCATTGATGAAAAGAAGATCACGGTTGAAACGATGATTTGCTTCAAGCGCGCGGGCGCTGACGGCATTTTGACCTATTGCGCCATGGACGTGGCCCGTTGGTTAAAAGAAGGCTATAGCTACTAAGTCGCCAATCCCTTAAACATAAACGCCAGTGGGTCGAACCTCTGGCGTTTGTTGTCTCTACTGACGCCCCACCCTCGTTTTGGGGCAAAAACGAAAAAACGGCCTAGCTGAAAGTCACTTCAACTAGACCGTATAGGCTTCTCCCATTTTTCGTCACACGCTCGACAATGGGAGGCTTTAGACCATTTATTGATGCTGGTTCGGCAACACCTTCACGAACATCAACTCATCAAAGTTGATCTTGACGCGGATCAACAACTCAACCACCGCGCGAGCGAGCGCCGGGAGCCCCATAGGGCTCAACAGGAAGGCCGCAACAAAGGACCCAATGGCAATTTCATTTTCGCCCTTGGCCCAAGCGATCAAGGCCCCCAATAAGGCAAAGCCCATCAAGAAAAAGGAAAGTCCCGTGGCCAGGGCACTCACAAATTCCAAGAACGCAATCGTCGTAGCAAAGAGAAAGCTAATGGGCCAAAGCAATACCGTACGAACGATCGAACGTCGATAGGTGACTTGCTCCATTTCAAAATGGAGGGTCGTAGGCGTCGTGTTGTCAGTCATAGAAAAAAAGAGAAGGAAATTAAATCGATTTAGTTAAGCACAACGCCCCGAGGTCAGAAAAGATTCCCGAGAAGGAGGCATTGTGCAGTCTTTTATTGGGTTACGCCCCCACAGCATTAAAGCGTGACGGTGACACCCGGCCCCGATACGCTGGAGAACCCAGAATGGGTCCCCAAGGGCGTGACCTTAATCTGGGTGGAGATCTGCTGCTGCATTTCTCCCACGTGACTAATCACCCCAATTAAGCGACCGGCTTCACGGCGTTGTAGGTCGGAGAGCGCATGCATCACAGTATTGAGCGTATCCGCATCCAAGGTCCCAAAGCCTTCATCAAGAAAGAGCGTTTCGAGCTTAAATTTGTGACTCGACATACTCGCTAAGCCTAAAGCCAAGGCCAGGCTCACGATAAAGCTTTCGCCCCCTGACAAGTTCTTCGTCGATCGCGCCACACCCCCATTAAAGTGGTCCACCACTTCAAGGTCTAAGGGGTTATCCGCACAGCGACGTAACTCATAACGGCTCTTGAGCTTCAAGAGTTCAGCGTTGGCATAGATTACCATACGCTCAAAGGTGAGCCCTTGAGCATAGTCGCGGAATTTCTTCCCGTCACTACTCCCGCAGAGGTCATTGAGACGCTTCCAATCCGCATACACCCCACGGGCATAATCGAGCTCTTCGCCCTTGGCGCCACGCTTCTTGTGATTTTCGTCATCCGTCTGCAATTGGCGACGAAGATCACCAATGCGCTGATTGATTTGCGTAATAGCACCCTTTACGGTGTTTAACGCCTCCGTTAACGCTTCTTGGCTGGGCTGATCCTTTAAGGCATGAGCGAGGCTTTCACGGGTCTTTACCGCAACATCACGTTCCGTCCTTAAGCGCGTTACCGTTTCGTGCAGGGCTTTTTCACGTGCGAGCACCGTCTCCATCTGGTTTGCGTCCCACGCGGCCGCCTGAAATTCTTCGTCCGTAGAAAAGCCCGCTTTCGTGCGAGCTTCTAGCCACACAGCCTCAAGACGCCCAACGGACGCTTCTGCCGCTGTGACGCTAGCGCGTGTTGACTCCAACGTCGTTTGGGCAGAAGCGAGGTTAGCCTTCCCCGACTCCACGACACGTTGCGCTGCCTTCAAGGCCCCTTCGGCGCTTGCTTGAGTGGTCTTAGCTTCAGCTTCTTCTGCCTTCGCGTCACGGTTCCCAAAGGCTTCACGACGAGCATCAACGATTTCTGTATAGGCCTTCGTTACGTCGTTTAACCGTTGGCTTTCGTCCGCAATTCGCCCTTCAAGGCTTGCGATTTCACCCATCAAGTGCTGTCGAGCGGTTTTCGCTTCTGCAACGCGCTTTTCATACTGCGTCCAGGCACTAATTCGATCGCGTCCCAAGTCCGAGAGGGCTTGCCACGTGTCACGCAAAGATTGAAGGTCAAGGAGAGAAGCCACGTTGTCCGTCACCGACCAGAGGCCTTGAGTTGCCATCCAGGGGTGCTTAACCGGTTGAGCTTGAGCCACGTCTAACGCCTTCTTGGCCGCTTGACGTTTTTCCTCTAACAAGGCTTTATCCTGAGTCACGCGGTCAGTTGCCTTCTTACTATCCTCTTCCAGAGGCTTCAGGTAATCGCGCTTCGCTTCAATCCCGATTTTCAAACTTTCAATCGAACGATCGCACTCACGAACCGTAAGTAACAAGTCTTGCAACGCGGCCTTTCGCGCCTCTTCCGAACTTACGTCTTCTTTATGCGAGTTCCCGAAGGGGTGCTCAATGGCGCCACACAAGGGACAGGGCTTGCCGTCGACCAAGTGGTGTCGTGCACTTTCCAACTGGTCGATGAGTTGGGCGTTTTTGAGTTTTTCATCAATCGCTTTAATGTCTGCTTCAATGTCCGCGACCGACTGACCACTCAAAAGACCTAAACGCTTTTCGACTAAGGCCTTTAAGTCGGCCTCTTTTTTCGTAACCTCGTCATGCGCGGTCTTATAGCGTGCAGACAGTTCTTCTAAACGAAGCACGCTTTGCTGGTGAACCGCTTCTTGTCGAGCAACGTCGTCTGCTTTGCGATCCGCCTCTTGGTAGAGCGCTTCAATGGTTGCTAAGCGCTTCACTTCTTGATCGGCTTCTTCTTTCGCCTGACGTTCGACGTCCACCGTCCACTGGTCTTCCGGGCAATGGTAATACTCCGTCAATAACGTCGTGTAAGCACTCCCCCCTTCAAGGGCGGCAGCACTCATGGCGCCCAACTCCTCAAGGAGCTTTGTTCGACTCCCTTGGAGCGTAGCGTCAAGCGTCGAAACGTTCTTTCGTTTCGTCACTAAGTCGGCTTCAACGCGCTGAACCGAGTGGGTTACCCCATCCAACTGGGACTTTGCGAGCGCGATCTTCTGATCAAATTCACGCATCAATTCCCATTCGGGGGCTTTAACCTGTAATGCATCACGAACAACCGTGGCTTTGCCTTCTGCCTGGTTTAGCGCTTCTACCGCTGCCTTCACACTCTCCGTTAAGCGCGTGACTTGAGCCGCCAACCCCGGTACCTTAGCGCGGTGCTCGGCTAAGACACGTTCTTCGGCCATGAGACTTTGTTTGGCGGGCCAGCACGTAAAGTAACGCTCTGCCAAGTGGGCACGCTCCAGATTGGGTTTTAACGCCACCAAGTCATTTTGCGCCTGCGCTAACGCCCCTGTCACACGATGCCATACCGCCTCGTTTTGGGCGTATTGCGTATGGGTGTCTAAAAGCGTTTGGATCGCTTGTCGACGGCCTTCTTGCACTTTCTCGTCTGCAACCAAGCTCGAGACTTCTGTTTCGACCGCCTGACGAACCTCGTCGGCCATCACGTCGATCGTCCCCAAAGCGGTTTCTAATGCGTCAACCGCCGCTTTATGGCTACTGGTCTGAACATGAATGCGTTTCGAAATCTCAGAGTACAACTCCGTCCCCGTGATCTCTTCCAAGAGTTCGGAGCGGTCACTTTCTTTGGCGTTTAAGAACTGCGCAAACTGCCCCTGAGCGAGCAAAACGGAACGCGTGAAGTTTTCAAAGGTCATCCCGGTGAGTTCACGGATGACGTCGTCGCGCTTACTCACGCTCGAGCATCGGGTCTTCCCGTCGACCTTGATAGTGACCGAGGCGTTTTGTAAGTCACCGTCTGGTTTACGACGAGCACGGTGCTGTGCGTAGGAGGCTTCCACCTCATGGGAGACGCCTTTTCGCGTGGTGCGAAAGGTCACTTTCGCGAACATCTCACCTGTGCCGCGGGACATCACATCGTTGGCGTTCCCCGATAAACGCCCTAAGCGCGGGGTGCGTCCATAGAGCGCTAAACAGATGGCATCCAAAATGGTGCTTTTGCCGGAGCCCGTCGGACCGCAAATCGCAAAGAGACCATTGGCGGCATACTCGGGATGCGTCAAATCGATAACAAATTTCCCCTTGAGGGAATTCAAATTTTCAAACGTTACGTTAAGGATCTTCATCTCACGTTCCTTACTGGGCGACACCGTCAAGCGCATCAGAGGCCACCGAAGGAGCGTGGTCATCTCGCTTCTCAGCTTCAATCAATTCCAAAATGAATTGGAACTTCTTACGAGCGTCGGCCTTTTCTTCGTCCGACCACGCCGTGGCACTCCCCGTCTTTAAACGTTCTTCAAAGACCTTCGCGGGCGTCAAACGCTCTAACTGCATTTCGTCACTCATCAAGACGTCTTGGCGACGCTGACGGTTTTCGTCCACGATGTTGAGAATGGAGACGTCTTGGGTCGTTAAAGCGCGTTCTAAAGTGGCACGCAAATCAAGGGGGGCACTCTGCTCGGTCGACGACGTGTAATGCACCTCGACCCAGGTCGGCAAGGGTGCGGGGCGACCCTCGTCTAGAGCTAAGGCACGGGCTTCGCGCAAAGAGGCTTCAAGCGCCTTTAAGCCGTCGATCAAAGTGCTTTCATCGCCTTTTAAACGGACGAGACGTCGGAAGTTGGGGATCGTCTCTTGGGTTACGACTACATTAGGGTTCGTATCCAACCACTCTAAAATCACTACGCTCTTAGCTTGTTCGCTTTCCGAAAAACTCATGGGGAGTGGCGTTCCGCTATAGCGGTGCGTGGGGTTACCCGCCACCTTTTGGGCGCGATGTAAATGCCCCAAGGCAACGTAGTCCACGTCTTGAGGAAAGATCGTGTCCGAGACTTCGCCCAAGGTGCCAATCGTTAACGCACGCTCTACCCCGTCGTCAGCCTCAACTGTGCCGCCCGTGACAAAGCAGTGCCCCGTCATGAGACGCAAAACCGGTTGAGCGAATTGCGCTTCAACGTCTCGCATTGCGTCACGAACCGTTTGATAGTGTTCCCCCATTAAACGGGCGACTTCACGTTGGCTCGCCTCCGCGTCCCCCGTAATCTCAAAATCGGGGAGCGTAGAGCGACTCAAAAAAGGTACTAACCCCATGACGGCCACTTCACCCGAAGCCGTGGTTAACGTCACCACATCCGCTTTCGGGTCTTTTGACGGGATCCCCACCACAAAGGCGTCCGCCTTTTGTCCTAAGGCACGAAACGCTTCGAGGAACGCTGCACTATCGTGATTGCCGGCCACAACAAACACCTTCGTGCCCTGCTCTTTACAAAACGCTAACCAGTCCGTGAAGGTTTTCACACTATGGTTCGACGGCGTTGCATTATCAAAGAGGTCACCTGCCACCACAATGCCGTCAGGGCGCTCTCGCTCAATCAAGGCATTAAGCCAAGCGAAGAACGCGTCAAACTCATCAGTGCGCAATCGGTCATATAAACGGCGCCCTAAGTGCCAGTCAGAGGTGTGCAGTAATTTCATCAGCAGGATGGAGTCGTTGGGGGAAAAGGTCTATGAATCGTACCAAAACACGACAAGGGAGACCTCGTTGCCCGAGGCTCCCTGACGTGCTCTCATCACTCTAGGATCGATACGGATCCTGATTACGAGTATACGAAGGGATACGTCAATACGTGTCGCAGTCGAACAGCCTTAACAAATCAGTGCCACGCTTAAGTTTCTCGGAAACAAATAAAGGGATGAGTCAGACTCATCCCTTCTTTCGTTTAATACCCAGGGCACACCATTTCCATCAAGGTTTCTTGAAGGGTGCCGGGCTCCACCAATTGCGGTGAACTCTTCGCTTTTGTCTTATCGAGCACTTTCCCCTTCCCCCAGGGTTGGTCATAGACCGTTACGGAGAGGCTCGTCCATTCTTGATTTTTGCAATCAAACTGAAAGGCCGCGACCGTGCTCTTTTCTTTCGTTTTGCTTTTGGCGTTAGGCATCGCTAATAACCACGCCACATGACGCGATTTATTTAAGCGTTCATTCACGAACAACGCATTATCGGGGCTCGACGTTAACAGTAACCACGCCCCTTGACGACAAACGTTAGGATGGCTCTTTAAGCAGTAGACCTGGTGCCCCTCGATATCTCGAACGATCACCCCCGCCTCTTGAGCCTTAGCCGGCGCCGTGGTGGCGGCCACAGCCCCCATGGAGGCGACACTCATCAACAGGGCAAAACCCGTTGCCAATACCTTTCGATGTAACGCCATGGTGTCAATTTCCTAACGGTTGGTGGACAGAAGTTAAGAGTGTACACCGTACAAACGAAAACACCCCCGACTTTTTACCCTCGGTCAATGAGGGGACGAGTCAGAGGTGTTAGGAAAGGGAATCAAGGGGTGTAGACACTATCCACGGATCCGACTGGTCGTCTTCCGTTAGCACCGCCCCATGCCCCCAGGGTTTATCGGTTGAGGTTCGACGTTTAACGCGAATCTCCCCCGTTACGCATTTAACTTCCCGTTCGGGATTTGACAAGCAATGATTAAATTACGCGCATGGCTTACTTTTTGTTACAGACGTAGTCGTACATAGCTTCACCTACACTTCCTGGGCGTACCAATTCCCAATTTGTGGGTCCTACTTGTCCAATATTAGATCCCTCGGCCCACGGTTTGTCATACTTCGTAGCACCCTTATATCGCCTCTCACCCGTAGAACACTTCATTTGCATGGCCATAACCGCACTGATTTTTCCAAAGTCATCATGGCCTTTTTTAGGCATTGACAGCACCCACACAACATCTTTCTGCTTAGCTTTTCGAGTGTCGACGAAAAATACGAAATACTTGTTTCCCGCAATAAAGCGCCAAGATTCATGGCGACAAGTACCCAATGTTTTTCCGCTACATTCCACCTGATAGCCATAGAGGTCGTTTGTTTCAGCCATCGCATCAAGCGTCAACCCAACACCAGCTACCGCTAACACGAGCCCTTTAATGGTCAAATCACGGATTCGAGTTTTGATCATTTTCTCCCCTCTGAAATAAAAAAAGAATTCGTCCAGTCTAGCATTACACCGTTACTTTTGCGTTGTCGTGTTTGACGCTCGTTATTGCTTACAGACCACGTCCATCGCCACGGCAAAGGGCTTCAAATCCGGGATGTCGTATTTCTTTAAGCTCTCAACCTTTGTAGGAGCAGCTTCAACAGATAACTCGCATAAAACCTTCTCCCAAGGTTGTCATAGACCATTATGAAGAGGCCATTCTTGATTTTTACTTTCGATGTAACGTCTGGACGTCAATTTCCTAACGGTTGGCGAGAAGAAGTTAAGAATTACACCATGCAAAAGAAAACACCCCCGACTTTTTACCCCGGTCAATGAGGGGAAGAGTCAGAGGTGTTTCATAAAGGGAATCAAGGTGCGTAGACGCAAACCATGTCGTAGAGCTTTTCACCGACGCTCTCGGGCGCGGGGACTATCCACGGATCCGACTGGTCGTCTTCCGTTAGCACAGCCCCATGCCCCCAGGGTTTGTCTGTTGAGGTTCGACGTTTAACGCGAATCTCGCCCGTTGTGCAATTAAATTCCATCGCCGTGAGCTCACTTTTACGACCAAAGTCCTTTTGACCTTCCATGGGCATTTCAAGGAGCCATCGGACATGATCGATCTTGCGCTCTCGGTTATCGATAAAGAGCACGCTTTCACCCATCACTCCCATGTAAAACCAATAGTCATGAACGCATCCTTCTGGCTGAGCTTTCAAGCAAGCCACTGGATACCCATGACGTGTCGCGTCAAAAAAGTTGGAATTCGCAGCCGAGGCAGCCACTACGCCAACACTTCCCAGCGCGACGAGCAGTCCCTTAACCAGCAGATTATGGATTCGAGCGTTACGCATTTAGATTCCCGTTCGAGATTTTATAAGCAATGATTAAATTACGCGCACGGCTTACTTTTTGCTACAGACGTAGTCGTACATAGTTTCAAGTACACTACCTGGGCGTGCCAATTCCCAATTTGCCCTAGGGTTTTCTTCTCCTACAACAGTTCCCTCGCCCCACGGTTGTTTAAAGCGCAACCCGCCCTTATATCGCACCTCACCTGTAGAGCAGTTCATTTGCAAGGCCATAACCCCACTGTGTTTCCCAAAGTCATCTTGACCTTTTTTAGGCATTGATAGCACCCACAGAACATCTTTCTGCTTAGCTTTTCGTGTATTCACAAAAAATACGTCTGACGAAGAGTACGCAATATAGCGCCAAGATTCATAGCGACAAGTCTTCCTTTTTTCTCCGCTACACTCCAGCTGATAGCCAAAGATGTCTCTTGTTTTAGCCATCGCATCAAGCGTCAGCCCAAAGCCAGCTACCGCCAACACGAGCCCTTTAATGGTCAAATCACGGATTCGAGTTTTGGTCATTTCTCTCCCCTCAGAGCTTGTAAAAGTAAGCATTCAGTCTAACACTACACAGCCAATTTGACGTTGTCTGTTTGTAACCAGACTTACTGCTTGCACACCACGTCCATCGCCACGGCAAAGGGCTTCAAATCCGGGATGTCGTTTTCCCCTAAGGGCTCATCCTTTGGCGGGGAACTCACCTAACACCTTCTCCAAGGTTGTCATAGGCCATTATGAAGAGACCCGACCATTCTTGATTTTTACTTTCGATGTAACGTCATGGCCTCAATTTCTTAACGGTTGGCGAGAAGAAGTCAGGAATTACACCATACAAAAGAAAACACCCCCGACTTTTTACCCCGATCAAAGGGGTAAGGGTCAGAGGTGTTTCACAAAGGGAATCAAGGGGTGTAGACACTATCCACGGTTCCGACTGGTCGTCTTCCGTTAGCACCGCTCCCAGGGTTTGTTCGTCGAGGTTCGACGTTTAACGCGAATCTCGCCCGTTACGCAGTTAAATTCCCGTTCGAGATTAGATACGCAATGGTTAAATTACGCGCAGGGCTTACTTTTTACTACAGGCGTAGTTGTACATATCTTCAAGAATGCTACCTGGACGTACCAATAGCCATTTCCCGCTAGGGTTCGCATCTCCAAGAATATCTCCCTTGCCCCACGGTTGATTAAAGTGCGTAGCATCCTTAAGTCGCATCTCACCCGTAGAGCAGTTCGCTTGCCAAGCCTCAACCCAACTGGATTTTCCAAAGTCATCTTGCCCTTTCATAGGCATTGACAGCAACCACACAACATCTTTCTGCTTAGCTTTTCGAGTATCGACAAAATATACTTGTGTCGTGCTTGCCGCAATTACGCGCCAAGAGTCATAGCGACAAGTCTTCCATCCATCTCTGCTACATTCCACCTGATAGCCCAATAGGTTTATTGTTTCAGCCATCGCATCAAGCGTCAGCCCAAAGCCAGCTACCGCCAACACGAG
>JAHHRF010000067.1 GCA_020025955.1 Sutterella sp. | reverse complement strand
AGACCAAAAGAAAACCCCCTTTGCGTGCGGCATCAAACCTGATGCGTTACCCAAAGGGGGTTGAGACTTAGTGCTTTACGCTAGCGGGCATAAAGGAGCGTGTCCGCTAGCCCAAAGAAAACCAGATTACTTGGCTTCCTTATTGAGCAAATCGCGGATTTCGCGAAGAAGAACGATGTCTTCCGGCGTGGGCGCGGGCTTAGCGGGGGCGGCCGCTTCTTCCTTCTCGAACTTCGTACGAACGTTCTTGACGATCTTAACGAGCCAGAAGATGACGAAGGCCAACATCACGAACTGAACCACAGCCGTCAAGAAAGAGCCATAACCGAGCACGGTGGCGCCGGCCTTGGTCAACGCGGCGTAGGTCATCGGACCCGTGTAGTCCACCGGCATCTTCAAGACGAGGAAGAGTTCGGTGAAGTCGGGACGACCGACGATAAAGCCCACTAACGGGTTGATGATGTCCTTGACCATGGAGCTCACGATCGCGGAGAAGGCGGCGCCGATGATCACGGCAACGGCCAAATCCATCACATTACCCTTGCTGATGAAGGCCTGGAATTCTTTCATAAAGTTTTTCATTGGGTTCTCACTAATTTGGAGTTTGTGTAATGGGGTCACCGCGATTTAGACAGTCTCAATCCTATCGGGGTATCCCTAATATCGAGCCGAAGTATAGCAAAACAGCAGGCCCTTGGACCTGCTGCTTAAGAAGAAATTCAAATTATTTTGAACCCATGCCCTTATTTTGTGTAGGCTTTTACCAACCCCAAGAGGTTGTCTAACTTTCGGGCAAGGTCCCCTTCGCCCTCTACACAAGGAACCACAACGGTTGCACGCTTTTGTACACCGTCATTGACGGATTCAATCGGCGTATTCGTCACCACCCACAGGTGAGTGGCGTTATAGGGACGCAAGAGTTCGTTTAAACGCGACAGCGCGTCCGCACGATCGGCGTTGGGTAACGTTACGACCAAGGAGTCGACCGTGAGTTTGGGGGTGTCCACAGTGCGCGCATCCAAGTCCGCACGAATGCGACCCCAGTCACGCACTTGTGCGTTTAAGAAGGCTTTGGCGATGGCGCCCAAGCCCATCCCAGCGCCACTTCCCGGTTCACGGCCCAACTTGTGACCCTGCTGCTTTAAGGCGGCATGGACGTGACGGATGTTTGTCTCTAACGCGTCGCGAAGCGGTGCGTTGAGATCCCCACGGCGCTCTAACACACCCGTGTGACCCGTCAGGGTGGGAAGCGTCTCACTCAAAATCGTGAGCTTGGGGGCGCCTTTACGGAAAAGCACCGGATTTAACCCCACGGACTGCACGAGCGGAATCGTTTGCCCCACGGGAATAAAGGCGCGACCATCAGGCCCTCGGAAGGCAACCCCAAGGCCCGCTGCGAGCCCCATCCCCATGTCGTAGACCTGAAGGTCGTCACCCACTAAGACGTTAACGGCGGTGTGACCCGCGTTAAAGGCTTGAGCGCAGAGCTCGCCCACGCCCAGGGTTGAGGTGGAAAGGGCTGCGTCAAGCGACACCTTGTCGGCGCCCGCAATGTCAGAGGCATCAATCCAGGCCGTCGTGTCAATACTTAAGTAGCGAGCGGGGTTACGTTGCCCGACGCTATCGTGAATCGTCGCCCACACAAACTGACCGCCTCGGGCTTCGCGCAGGCGCTCTAATCGGGTTAAGGGCTTGGGGGCGGCGGGGGCGGCCTCGTCGGACACACTAAACCCCACACGGGTTAAGGCCGACTCGATCGTCTTTTGAAGGTCGTCTGCGCTCAAAAGCCCCAACGCTTGAACGTTAATCGTAAATTTCATCGCTACTCTTTTCTTTTATTGGACTCAGTGTTCGGGGTTCGATCAAAGGGAAGTTCTTATAAAAGACGACCACGGTCCTCTTTTTCTCTCACAGGTTACGCCGCCCACTCGACGGCCGATTTTGTGTAACCCCTGCCCTTCTCTCGCACCATCCACCATTATAGTGCACCACCCCTAGGATTCTTACGCTCTTTTTTCATGCCCCCTCACGCCTCAATGGGGTGACGGGGCATCGATTCAAGCCCCGGAACCCCCGCTCGAGACCCTGCTACTTTTACCTTTTGAAAATTGTCCCTTTTTCATTCTGAGTAAAGAAACGGTCTTTCCCCAAGTTTAGTCCTTTGATAACAAAAGAAAATTGACACTTCTTTGCCCTTTTGTTACCCTGAGTTTATTGTCCAAAAAATGGGGATTCGTCACCAAAAGAACACCCGCTCTTACAAAGCGCCCTGAAAGATTTCACCCACGCTTTAAATGTCGAGAGCGGTATCACAAAAGGGGGATATCGTCATTGTTTCGATTAAAGCCTTATGAAAAACGGGTACTGCGTCATATTCTTCGCTATCCGACCCGTCCGATTACAGCGCATACCTTAGCGTCCGTTCATCATTTGAGTCACAGTAAAGTCGCCGATGCCCTAGAAGCGCTTTGCCGCGTTCACGTGTTGGCGCCAGTGGATACCGCGCCCACGGAGGACGCTCACTTTACGTTATGCGACGATTGGGAGACGAAACTCAAACTCCCCGCCAAGGTCTTACATCCCCCCATGGCCACTGACATGTTTTATGAGTTGGGGGCATTGTCGTTAACGTGCGTAAGTGCCGTGGAGTCGGGGGCCACGAGCGTGGAGTCCGTTGCGGAAGTGACGCACTTACCTCGACCCAGCGTCTCAGTCCTCGTTGACTGGTTGGTCCATGAGGGCTATGTCACACAACGCAACCACACCTTGGGGCGTACGTATAAGCCCCTGCCCATCAACCCGGAGCGGGTCCGCCATCGGGAGTTACTCTTTGCACTTGCCTCAAAGCGGTCTCCCGGCTTGGTGCCAGCGCAATCGTTAAAGCAGCGAAATGCTTAAATGCCATTGCGTCGCTTCAGGCGTAATCTTCGCCATTACGCTTGAAGTGCACCAAGGGGTGCGCTAGGGTTAAAGCTTACAGAAGCTTTGTTCACCCTCACCATGGCACCCCTTTCTACCCCGATACCTTCAAAAAAATCGATAAGACGCCTTCGAGAGCGACTTCTCACCGCTCAAGTGAGTGACGCCGATCGCCAAACGGCTTATCAAACGTTAATCGACTGGCGAAATGCGCACTATGGTCCGACCCATCGACTCTTTACCCAGACGCAACGACGCGTGAAGCGCTTAGGGTTAACCTCCCCCATCGTGGTTTTGCGCTTGAAGCGTACGCCTTCCATCCTCGCTAAACTCAAACGCCACACGGGTATGCAACTGGACCGTATGCAAGATGTGGGCGGGGTTCGAGCCATTCTCCAAAACATCAACGACGTTAAACGACTGCATGCCACCTTCACAAAAGGGCGTCATAAGCATCAACTTCTTCTCCCTCCCAAAGACTACATCCAAGCCCCCAAAGACGATGGCTATCGTGGCATTCATCAGGTTTTCAACGTTCGCGGAGAAGAACCAGTTGGCGGGATGCTTGTGGAACTTCAAATCCGCACAAAGCTCCAGCATTGCTGGGCCACGGCCGTTGAGACGCTGGGTGTGATCGAAAAATCCTCCTTTAAAACCGGAGAAGGCGAGGAGAAGTTCAAGCGCTTCTTTCAGTTGAGTAGCGCCCTATTTTCTATCGAAGAAAAGGAGCCGATTATCGAATCGTTGCGCGACCTCACCCCTCAAGCGATTGCTCGTGAATTTGTGGCCTTAGAAAACGAACTCAGTGTATTTTCCAAACTCGAGGGGTTTGCCTTAGCGATTAATGAGGGGACGAAACAAAAGAAACAGGGGCTCACCCTTTTCATTCTTAACGCCGAAAAGCAGACCCTATCCTTTATTACTTTTCCTCAGAGTCAAGCTGACCTGGCTCAGGAGACCTATGCTCTCTTTGAACTCAAAGAAAAGGACAATCCGATGATCGATATCGTTCTGGTGGCCTCCGGCGACATGAACGATTTGCGTAAGGCCTACCCCAACTACTTCACCGATACGAAAGCGTTTGTGAAGGCTTTAAAAGCCATTACTCTTCGAATCCTCGGCTAAGACGACAGAAAAAAAGCCCGCTCAACAAGAAGCGGGCTATAAAAACGAGGAAGTTGCCACATAAAGTAGGCAGCGTGGCAAAACTTACAGCACAGTAAAAAGGAGAGTCGAGTATCTCGCTTCCTCGTTAGTCAAAATTATAGGTGACGGTTTTCATTTGTGTAAACAAGGGAAAATCCCACTTCAATCTTCTCTAACGCCCTCTCCTAGTGTGAAAGTAAGAAACATGCTCGAGCTTTTGCTGGGGCCGCTCTCGCGCGTTTTCACAAAGTCTCTTTACTTCCTCCCTCAGGGGACGGTGTCCCGCCCCCTAGCGGTCTTTCCCTTTATTTCGTCACCTTCCCCTCAGGGCGCGGCACCAACTGATAGGTGACGGGGGTGGAACTCAACCAGGTCTTCGCCCAACGGTTCACCGTCTCCAGCGTTAAGGCTTGAAGCGTAGCCCCTTCTTTCGCTAAGGTTTCAATGGCCTTGGGGTCCCCCATGGTGCTTGCTAACGCTTCTGACCAGTACTGGGTCTGGGCTTGAGCTTGCGTCGTGTCGTGCACGATGGTTTTTAACGCCTCTTCAAATTCCGCTTGGGTGATGCCCGTTTGGCTTAAGTCCGCCATCACGGCTTTGGCTGCCGCCGTTAAGTCTTTTGCACGCTCCGGGGCACACGTGAAATTCAAGCGCCCTAAGAAGTAAGGCTTGGGATCACGCACCAATAACGGATTCATCTGCACCACGTAAACGCCCGAGGCTTTCGTGCGAAGACGTTCACGAAGACGAAGGTTGGCGACCTGCCCTAAAACTTCAGCCGACCGTTTCGCCTCTTCACTATAGGGACTCTGGGCACGGTACTGGATCTGCACCATGGTTTTGGGGTTACTCGACCACGCATAGGTTTTATCTTTGGCGGAGAAATTGGGTTCTAACCCAATATCGCGCCATGAGGTAAAGCCTTCTCCCCGTTGGGTGAGCGTAGCCACCCAGGGAGCGGTACGGTCAAACAAGGTTTGCGCGGGGGCGGCGCCCGATACCGTCACCACCAATTGACGGGGATCCCCTAAGAGTTTGGCCTCTAACGCCCCCATTTGAGAGCTGTTGCCGCCTGCTCGAATGCGCGCAGGCGTCACCGCCACCTTGTCGCCATGATTAAAGCCGTCGATAAGGATCGCTTCCATAAAGCGTCGTTCGGCTGGCACATAATCAAAAGCGGCCAAGGCTTTGGTGCGTCCCTCGCTTAACGCGTCATCACACGTTTGGGCGTTCGTGAGGCGTGCCTTTAATAGACTCGAGAGCGTCGCTAAGTTTTGTACAGGGGCTTCCCCTCTGAGACCATGGTGGAGGCTCTCGGCAAAACTCACTAAACGCAAATGTTCCGTTTTGGCTAAGCGCACAATGTCTGCATATGCCAAGCCCCCTAACCCACACTTCATGGGAAGTGACAGGGCAGTGGGAACCACCGTGACGCCATCGTCCACGACACTGGTGCCCCCCTTAGCGCGTACCGTCAACGTCACAGGACCCGCCAAGGTTTTGTCGGAATGCACTAAGAGCGTGGCGCCGTTCTCAAACACGTAGCGCGTGGTGCTTGCCGTGGGGGTCACCGTAAAGTGCATCGTCGCTGTTGCCTTTTTAAAGGCAGGGGCCTCGGTATTTAACGTCACCGGGGGCAAGGGTTTAAAGGGAAAAGGCGTGGCCTTTTCTTCTAAAGCCTTATTCCATGCCGCACGCAAACCCGTTTTCGTCACGTTCGGGATCGTGGGGCCGTCTGGGTCCACGGTGGCGATTTTGATTTGGCTATCCAACAGAGCTTGGGCTGCAGCCTGAATGTGCGCAGGCGTTACCGCCTTCGCAAACTCACGGTTCATGTGGTATTCCTGCGCCTTATCCATCAAGGGCATTTGATGGTTCAGCGCATTTTCCAAACGATTCGTCCACTGGGCGTTACTCGTGCGCGCGGCATTTTGCGCTTGTACACGAAGTTTAGCCTCGCGCTCTCTGAGCACCCGCTGTAATTCTTCGGGCGTGGGGCCCAATTGGGCTAAACGATTCACTTCACGCACCAAAATCCCTAAGGTTGCCTCGTGCGTTTGCCCGGTCTTCGGGCGCACGGTGATCGCGACTTGGGTGACCAAGGGAGCGAGACTGCTGCTCGCGTCTTGCACCTGAACGCTTGCCATTTCTTGGGCATCCTTCACGCGGGTGAGACGGTCTTTGAGGATGGAGAGCGTTAACTGCTCCAAGACGTCACGCCATTGACCGTTTTGCGTATTTAAAGGTTCCGTCAACACATGCTGAAAGAGGACTTGTAAGAAACGATCGGAATTTTCTTTGTCGCGCACGGTTGCCACTGACAAGGGCTCCACCGGACGCGTCATCGATCCCCAATCCCAGGGGGTGAGATTTGCCCCCGCCTTTAAGTCAGAAAATTGATTAGCGACACGCGCGAGCATGGCCTCTTCATCAAATGCGCCCACGACTAAAAGGGTCATGTTCTGGGGCTGATACCACCGATGGTAAAAGTCGGCTGCACGCTTTACGGGTGCCCCACGCACCACGTCGATTAACCCAATGGGGTCTCGCGTGGCTGAAGCACTCCCCTCGTAGCGCAAGGTCTGCAATGCGTTATTGAGGCGTGTGCCCACACTTTGGCGAAGGCGCCATTCTTCCACAATGACTTCACGCTCGCGCTCAAAGTGCTCTGGCTTAAAGCTTAAATTCCCCGCCCACTCACGAAAAGCGCGCAGGGCGTGATCTAAGTCGGCGGTGGCTGGCACCGTGAGCTTGTACGTGGTGTTTCCTAACGAGGTAATGGCGTTAACGTCCGCCCCTAAACTAATCCCGTGGGCTTCAAAACTCTTAAAAAGCGTTTGATCGGGAAAGTTCGTGGTGCCGTTAAAGGCCATGTGTTCCACAAAGTGGGCTAACCCGCGTTCGTTTTCAGTTTCTTGAAGGCTTCCTGCGCGCACAATCAAGCGCATTTCAACGCTTTTCTCTCCGTGGTCACGCGGAAATAACACTACCGTAAGGCCGTTATCTAAACGATAAGCGTGAATCCCAGCCCCCCAGGGAAGCGCCCCTGCGCTCAAGGCGGCCTCTGTTACCGTCACGGGCGTAAAAGGACTGGAGTGAGAGAGCCCCACACTGGGGGCAGAGAGCGCCATCGCAAAGAGCACACTCAACGACAGTAACGAGACACGGCGACGAAGCGACATAGGGGGACGGTCCTCGAAAGAAAAAGCGTAAAAGAAAAAAGAAGAAAAGAAAAAGACAAAAAGGGAAAAGGGACATCAACCCGAAAGCGCGTCCCTTTGCCCTACCGTTGACGGCTTAGTACTGGTAATTCACCTGAAGCCAGAACTGACGACCCGGTTGATAGACCGTGTAGTTGATGTCTTGACTCCCTTGCTTGATAGTATTAAAGCCCGCCACGTTTTTGCGATCCGTGACGTTATCGACTTCGAGGCTTAACGTGAGCCCCTTAGCGAACTGCGGCTTGTAGCTCAGCTTCGTATTCCACGTAAAGGTACTCGGGTAGCGCACCTTTTTGTAAGCTCGGACTTGCTCCATGGGGCGCGTCGTCGTGATGGTACGCACACCATCGCCATCCTTTTCGGCTACGTTGCGAGCGCTATTCCACTCCAGGGTGTTGAAAAACGTCAGCCCATACTTTTCCCAGCTCTGCATCATCTCGAGACTCAACTTTACGGGCACCGTATAGTCTTGCCCCGGGAGGTCCTTGGGATCCACGAGTTTGCCCTCATACCAAACCTTGTCGTAGCGAGGCTTAATGCGACCAACCGTGTACGTGTCAACGTAGCCGTCGTTCACATCCAAGCTCGAACGATTCTTGTTGTAAGAGGCCGAGAGCGTCCACGTATGATCAATCCCCTTGATGCGAATGGGCGTGTGGTTTTTAATTTGCGCGGTGACTTGTTGCGTCAACGCTTCCCCGTCGTTATTAAAGACCTTGTGGGCGTCGCCTTGAAGGGCACTTCCCACGTTCACGCTCTTAATGCGGTCTTTCCCCGCACGGCGCGTGTAGGCTAAGGTCCCCGTCCAATTTTTGAGGAAGCGCTGCTGGACGCCTACGGTGACTTCATCGTCATAGGGGGTTTTGAGTTTCTCTAAGTCATAGCCCTGCCCCATGGGTTGCCACATCACATTGTCTTCACGACCCCCAAAGCCATAGCCCTGGTAGGACCTAAACATGTGCGCGTTTTGGGCGTTCCAGAAGGCGTAAGCCAAAATCGCACGACCGTAGTAGCGGTTAAGCCCCGCGGTAATCACCGTGCGATCGTCGCCAAAGACGTCTACCGCCGCACTCAAACGCGGTGCCACATTGGTGCGCTTCGTAAAGCCGTCTCGGTCAATACGAAGCCCGGGACGCAAACTCCAACGATTCCACGTGATCTGGTCTTCAACCCAAAGCCCTTCCGTGTGGTAGTCCGCCTTCGCGGTACCCGCCCCAAACTTCACGATATTGGGCATCTTTACGAGGCCAGGGCCGCCCCAATTCGGCATAACCGTCACCCCCACTTGATAGAAGGGTTGCGGACGATGGTATTGGGCACGGATTTGTGCCAAATCGAGCCCCGCGGAGAGACGGTGGGTCGAGCCCTTCACGGTCAAGGGTTCTAATTCCCCTTTGAGTTTGGCCGTGAGCGTCTGCTGACGTTGTGAGAGCGTTCCAATCCCCCCGTAGCGATAGCCCTTGACGGGATACGTGGTCGAGTCGTTATAGACAAAGGAGTCGTTGACGTCACTCTCACGCTTGTCACGCAAATCGGCGTAGGACAAGTTGGCGGTCAGCGTCATGTGATCTAAGACGTGCGTCACATCCAATTTGGTGGTGAGCCCGTTGTGTTCCATCTCAAAGTCAGAGTCAGCTGACGT